>JANPIQ010000141.1:0-1714 GCA_031425075.1 Sphingomonadales bacterium | reverse complement strand
GCGCCGCTTTCGATCAGCAACCGCGCGACGAGCAGTTCGGAGCCTTCATTGCCCGAGACGGTGATCCGTCCTTTGATCGGCATCGCGGCAAGTGCTGCGCCAATTGCGGGCAGGAACTTGTTCTTGGCGGCGTCAACTTGGCCTTGCGCAATTCCACACGCCTTACCGATTGAATCGAGCCAGGCGGCCGTGCCATCGACGCCGACTGGGGCCGAGCCGATCACAGTGCGACCAGCAGCTTCGAATTCGCGGACGCTCGCAGTGTAAAACGGGTGGATCGCCGCAACGACAGCGCAATCGAGCGCTGCATAAAGCTCACGCCATTCGCGCGTTGGCACAACCGGACCTGCGGCAAGCCCGAGCGGCTCAAGCATCTGGCCTATGCCAACCGGATCGGCGGGGAACATTTCGCCAAGCAACGTCACCGTTGGCTTGTCATGGCGCTCCTTGGGAGCGGCGACTGGGCCGGCTTCAGCTTCCTTGCGCGCATAGCTCAGCATCGCGCCTGCGAGCACATCCTTGGCTTCGGCATGCGTTGGCACGCCGAATCCCGGGACGTCGATCCCGATGATGCGGACGCCGTTGATTTCCTTGGGCAGCAGCTGGAGCGGGACGCCGCTCGCGGTGGGTACGCAGAGGTTGGTGACCACGACCGTGTCATACAGCGCCGGATCGGCCAGTTCGTGCACCGCGTCGCGGATGTCTTCGAACAGCTTGCCCGTGACGAGCGTTTCCGAACTGAACGGCACATAGCCGACCGAGCGCCGCGCGCCGTAAAAATGCGACGTGAAGGTCAAACCGTAAACGCAGCAGGCCGAGCCTGACAGGACTGTTGCCGTGCGCCGCATCCGCAATCCAACACGAAGCGACCCAAATGCCGGGCACATGCTCTGCGGTTGATCGTGCGGCCCTTGCGGGTAATCGGTGGCGTAGCGTTCGAGGATTTCGGATTTGCCCGCCGCCGACGCAGCCGCATGCAATGTCTGCGCACCGGCATGGCAGCCGCCACCCAGATCGAGCATGTCGCGGTCCCGTGTGTCGTTGGGGGTCGAGGCGGTCACGTCACTCATACCGTGTCGTAAACCACTTCGAGGCTTGGCTTGGGCACATAAGCGGCCCCGCGCATATCACCCTGCGTCGCGGGTTTGAGGCTGTAATCGGCACCTGTAATGTCAGCGCTGAACAGCCCAAGCAGACCATCCTGATCGAGCGGCGCAGGGCGCAGCGGCGGTGCCTCGGCAACATTGACCGCGAGTTCTTCGAACAATGACGCCCATTGCCCGCCAGGTTTGCCGATGATCTGGTAATTGGCGCTTTTCTTGCGAATATCCTCATTCGCCGGGATCGCGCACAACACTGGAATGCCAACGGCTTCAGCGAACGCGTTGGCTTCGCCGGTCCCGTCATCCTTGTTGAGGATCATGCCTGCGACGCCGACATTGCCGCCCATCTTGCGGAAATATTCGACTGCCTTGCAAACATTGTTCGCCACATAGAGCGACTGAAGATCGTTCGACGCGACGACGATAACCTTCTGGCACATATCGCGCGCAATCGGCAGGCCGAACCCGCCGCAGACAACATCGCCGAGGAAATCCAAGAGAACGTAGTCGAAGCCCCATTCGTGGAAGCCGAGCTTTTCGAGCGTTTCGAAGCCGTGGATAATCCCGCGCCCGCCGCATCCGCGACCGACTTCAGGGCCACCCAATTCCAT
>JANPIQ010000140.1:0-11665 GCA_031425075.1 Sphingomonadales bacterium | reverse complement strand
GAAGCGATCTACGAGTTCGAAGTCAGCGATTTTCCGGTGACGGTTGCGGTCGATTCAACCGGCGAAAATGTCCACACCAGCGCGCCTTTGGTGTGGAAGAAGAAGATCGCCGAGGAACGGTTGCTGGAGGGGGTGTGACGGTTTTCAGTGGTTCGTAACCTACAAAGCGCGCTGATTAAAAAAGCGCTGTATCTGGGATGTCCTTCAGCCAAAGAACCACAAAGCCATGTCTCGTATTGCCAAATTATATCGCAAGTTTCTCGACGGGCGACCGCTAACTTTTGCAGAGTTCGAGGCACTCATCTTCGCGTTCGGCTTTGTTCACGACCGGACCAAGGGCAGCCACCGCGTCTACAAACAGGCTGGCATCGCCGAGCGCGTAAACGCTCAGCCTGACGGCAAAGATGCGAAGCCCTATCAAGTGAAGCAGTTTCGCGCTATCGTCGAAGCGTATGGGCTGAATATGGACGGTATCGAATGATCCCGAAATACCACATCAATGTGTTCTGGAGCGACGAGGACGATTGCTGGGTCGCCGACGTGCCCGATCTCAGATATTGCAGTGCGCATGGCGACACGCCTGAAGCCGCTCTGACAGAAGCAAGGGTCGCTATCGAAGCCGTTGTTGAAAGCCTTGCCGAAGACGGCGATCCCATTCCAGAAGCAAAATACCGCCCCGCCATTTATGCTCTGCGACAGGCGGCCTAAGGGGCGTCGAGAGTGGACAGGGGGAGAAACAAATGATCCGGATGATCGCAATGTCCGCCGCACTGATCCTCACCGCCCCCGCCGCGGCTCAGGAGGTTAATGATCTCGCCAAGATGATGGCGGAGATGGGCGGGGATGCGCTAACCGGTAAAAAGCTCCGCACCGCAATCGACAAGGCCGCTACCGAATCGCTCGGTACCGCCAACAACCCCGTCCGCGCCGACGGCCCGACCGGCCAGCGCGCCTATCTCTCCCGGCTACGCTGCGCCGATGGCACCGCGCCAGGCTTCGAAAGGCGCGGCAATATCGGGCCGGGCATTTATGGCTATATCGTCGATCTCTACGAAGTGCACTGCGGCGAAACGATGACTGAAGTGCGCATGGACATGTATCACCGCCACGTCGAGGAGATGCCGGTGGCGGGGTTTACGATCGAGGCAAGTGCGATGCCTGCGCCTGCGATATGAGAGAAGGCTTTTGCCAATATCCCAATGCTTGACTGGGGTGATGTGGTTCCGCGCGGTTGATAACCTACAAAGCGCGGCGAGCTAAAAGACGCTGTATTTGGGCTGTCCTATATTAGAAGGACATCCCAGTGACGGACGAAGAAAAGCGATCGGAATATTTTCGAAACCCCCCGCCCGACGGAGAAGAACATCAATGGTTCAAAGAGCGGAGCCAAATTGCGCGGCGAGGAAAGTTTCGTTCGCGGCGGCAAAAGGATTGACCACCTTTATGCCGCCCACCTCCAACCCATCGTGCATATCTTCGGTTAAAAGCATCGTTGCCCCGGCGCGGCGGGCGACGGTGAGGATCAGCGCGTCAAAGAACTGGATATTGAACCTTTCAGAAACTGACACGGCGTCGGCAAGGTCAGCCAAGGTGGTCGGCGGGCACAAGAAGATTGCGGCATAGTCCTTAACCTGGTCAATAACGTCTTCTGGTGCATTTTTCAGCTTGCGAATGCAGACGCTGACAAACTCTCCCAAAACCTGCATTGGCATGCACGCGCCGACCAAAGACCCAGCTGTTAGGATGTTGATGGCGCGCCGGTGTCGTGGATCGGCTTCACCAAACTCTTGCGCGTAAACAAGAATATTAGTGTCGAAAGCGATCAACGCCCGGTGCGCTCTTCATAAGTTGCCGGACCTTTAAGTCCGGGAATTCCGCGCTCCAGCCGTGCTAGCAGCCTTTCACGCGCTGCCCGGAATTCGGGATCGTCCATGCGGTTCGCATATTCAGGAACAACGTTGGCAATCACCTTGCCGTTCTTGGTTACCTTGATCGTCTCTCCCGCTTCGACCAGCGCAAACGCTCTCGACGTATTGGCATTGAATTCCCTGATCGACATTACGCCCATCGCTCAAGCTCCGATTGTTGCAACAGTTGCAACATAGGCTATCGATGGATGACCGACAAGCTGGAGCAGTGCAAATGGAACCCTACCGCCACCTCAGCCGCTCGATCGCGGGCCGCGCCGCGATCATCACCGGGGCTGCTTCGGGCATGGGGCGGGCAACGGCGCATCTGTTTGCGCGCGAGGGGGCCAATGTCGCGGTGACCGATGTGTCGCAAGAGGCTTGCGATGCGGTGGCGGCTGAAATTGCCGCCGCCGGGTTTGCGACCGCGCGGGGTTTTGCGCTCGATGTCTCCGATCCCGATGCCATCAGGCGCGTGGTCGGCGAAGTCGCGGCGCAGTTTGGCGGCATCGATATCCTTATCAACAACGCCGGGATTTCGGCCTTTTGCCCGCTCGATGCAGGCGTTGACTATGACGACACCTGGAACCGCGCGATTGCGATCCTGCTGACGGCGCATCAGCGGATGGTCCGCGCGTGCCTGCCCTGGCTGCGGCAAAGCGATGCGGCAAGGATCGTCAATATTGCCTCGACCGAAGCGCTGGGCGCGACGCCGGGCGACACGCCTTACGTGGCGGCCAAATCGGGTGTTGTCGGGCTGACGCGCGGTCTGGCCGTCGATCTCGGCAAGGAAGCGATCACCGTCAATTGCATCTGCCCGGGGCCCGTGCGCACCGGGATGACCGATGGCGTGCCCGAGGCGGACAAGGAGACCTATGCCCGACGCCGCACTGCACTCCGCCGCTATGGCGATCCCGAAGAGGTCGCGCACATTACGCTCGGCTGCGTGCTGCCCGCGTCCGGATTTCTGACGGGCGCGATCATTCCGGTTGATGGCGGGCTGATGGCGCGCAATGCGTGACTGCTCGACGCCGTGCGGCTTGACGCGGGCGCACAGGGACAGCAGGAGGCGCGCGGCCTTACCCCGGACTTGATGATGACCTTGCTTCCTACCGGATTTCGCGATCGCTTGCCGCCAGAGGCTGACGCACAGGCGCGGCTGGTGCGCGCGATGCTCGATGCCATCGCGCTGTTCGGCTACGAACGCGTCCAGCCGCCGCTCGCCGAGTTCGAAAGCGGCATGAGCGGCAGCGGGCGCGACCGGTTGCGTTTCGTCGATCCGGTCTCGGGCGACACCATGGCAGTCCGCGCAGACATTACAGGGCAGGTAGGGCGGATAGCCGCCAGCCGGATGGCACATCATCCTCGTCCGGTGAGGATGTCTTATGCAGGGCCGGTCGTGAAGCTCAAAGCATCGCAATTACGCCCAGAACGCGAAATGATGCAGGCGGGTGCCGAACTGATCGGGTCGGACGGCGTGGCGGCTGCGAGCGAAATCGTCGCTGTAGCGATCGCGGCGCTGAAAGCGGCAGGCGTCACCGGCATCACGCTTGATCTGACGATGCCCGATCTAATCGACACGCTGGTTCCGGAAGGAAAGGCCGAAACGCTCAAGGCAAGGCTCGATGCCAAGGATGCCGCTTCGGTGCCGCGCGCATTCGCGCCACTGATCACAGCCGCCGGACCGTTCGCGGTTGCCATCGAACGGTTGCGGGCATTCGATAGCCAGGGCCTGCTGGTATCGCGGATCGACGATATCGCAACGATCGCCGAGACTGTGCCCGACGACGTCGCCGTCACGCTCGATCCAACCGAACGGCACGGCTTTGAATACCAGACATGGTTCGGCTTTTCGCTCTTCGCCGACGGCATTCGGGGTGAGATCGGTCGCGGCGGCGCGTATCGCATCGGCGAAGAGCCAGCAGCGGGGTTTTCCGCCTACGTCGATCCGCTGGTCGATGCCGGATTGGCGCGCGGCGAGAGGAAGCGGGTGTTCCTGCCCTTCGGCAGCGGCGCCGCTATTGCCGCCAACTTGCGCCGAGAAGGCTGGGTGACCGTCGCAGCACTCGACGATGCCGACAGCGCCGAGGCCCAAATCTGCACCCACATTTGGCGTGACGGGAGTATCGCGCCGCTTTCCGGAGACTGACACATGGCCAACGTCACCGTGATCGGGGCCCAATGGGGCGATGAGGGCAAGGGTAAAATCGTCGACTGGCTTGCCAGCCGTGCCGATGTCGTCGTGCGGTTTCAGGGCGGGCACAACGCGGGGCACACGCTGGTGGTAGGCAATGAGGTGTACAAGCTCAGCCTGCTGCCGTCGGGCATCGTCCGTGGCACGCTGAGTGTCATCGGCAATGGCGTCGTGCTCGACCCGTGGCATTTCCGCGATGAAGTCGCAAAGCTCACTGCGCAGGGCGTGTCGGTGACCCCGGAAAACCTCCATATCGCCGAAAATGCCGCACTGATCCTGCCGTTCCACCGCGATCTCGATGCCCTGCGCGAAACCGCAGCAGGCGCGGGCAAGATCGGGACGACCGGGCGCGGGATCGGCCCGGCCTATGAAGATAAGGTCGGGCGGCGTGCGCTGCGTGTCTGCGATCTGGCGCATCTCGACGATCTGGAACCGCAGCTCGATCGCATCTGCGCGCATCATGATGCGCTGCTGGCAGGCTTCGGCAAGCCACCGATCGACCGCGCGCGGCTAATTGCCGATTTGCGCGGCATCGCCGATTACATTGCGCCGTTCGCCAAGCCCGTCTGGGTCACGCTCAATCAAGCCAAGCGGCGTGGCGATCGGGTGTTGTTCGAAGGCGCGCAGGGCGTCTTGCTCGACGTCGATCACGGCACCTATCCGTTTGTGACGAGTTCGAACACGATTGCGGGCACCGCATCGGGCGGATCGGGGCTAGGGCCCGCATCGGTCGGGTTCGTGCTCGGGATCGTCAAGGCGTATACGACCCGCGTCGGATCGGGGCCATTCCCAACCGAGCTCGAAGATGAAACCGGGCAAAGGCTTGGCGAGCGCGGGCATGAATTCGGTACGGTAACGGGGCGCAAGCGCCGCTGCGGCTGGTTCGATGCCGTGCTTGTTCGCCAGTCAGCGGCAGTCAGCGGCATCACCGGGATCGCGCTCACCAAGCTCGATGTGCTCGACGGCTTCGAGACGCTGCGCATTTGCACAGGCTATCGCATCGGTGACCGGATGTTCGATTACCTGCCCCCGCATTCGGCCGATCAGGCGCGTGCCGTGCCGGTTTATGAGGATATGCCTGGCTGGAGCGAATCGACCGCCGGTGCCAGAAGCTGGGCGCAGCTTCCGGCACAGGCGATCAAATACATCCGCCGGATCGAGGAGCTGATCGAATGTCCAGTGGCTCTGGTATCGACCAGCCCCGAGCGCGAGGACACGATCCTCGTACGCGATCCGTTTCTCGATTGACGTTCTACATTGCAAACGGCCCGCCGCCGGGAGTCCAGCCGATGGTGCCGCGTTCGAATCGCTGTTGACGCCCGCCTGGCATATCCTGTTCAGGTGAGAGCGGGAAACCGAACCGGCTCGATTCCCATCCTTCTCGCCCCCAGAAATCACGGATTGCTCCGTAAACTTCACACGCTCCTGTTGCCGGAGACCAGAAGATCGATGCTTCAGGTTGGCCCGCCAGATGAAGTGCGCGGAAATGATTGAATCGGCCGCGCCTGTCCGAAGTGTCGAGTTCGTCGGTAATCGGATATCCGAATTGTTCGCGTCCGATCTGATTCCAGCGCACGCCGATCAGCCCCCAGACCGCACTCGGCCCAAGGTCGGGATGCCAGGAAATCATGCCATTTCCGAAGTTCCGAAACCGCCCGATGCCGTCGAAGGTCGGTAGTTCGTCCGAAACCGAAATGCCCAAGGGCCCGCCACCGGCACCCAACTGCATCCATTTGTCGCGAATTGCGCCAAACACACCGAAATCGTTGAAAGCTTCGAAAACCAGCACATAATTGCCGCCATCGCCATCGAACACCATGTGCACCTGCGCTGGTCGCGCCTGTTCGGCACCGGCAAGCGCTTCAGCTGAAAAGCGGATTTCCTGTGGCGCACCGACCTTGTCATCAATGTTGGGAAAGCCAGTGGGCGTTCGCAGCGAGCCTTCGATATCGCGGATCAGCGATGCAACTTTTTGATGCCTTGGCGCACCGAGCGACCCGAGCACAGAAGAGGCGACAGCGCCTTTGACAATGCTGCGTAAGGCACCCGGATCTCCATCGTCATTTTCCATCAATGCGGCGATGAATATTGCGCTGTCGGGGTCGGTGAGCGGTGCGCTTGTGTCGCGAAGACCCCAGAAGCTGTCATTGACACCTCCCGACGCCTTGGTCTCATCTTCGTCAAAATCGTTGAACGCTCCATAAAGTTTGACATCGAAATCGGGTCGGGTCACCCCGGCCACGCTGCCGCTGAGATTGACTGCCGTGACGAGGACGAAGGGTTCATCTGCCCCCACCTCATCGGTTTCGGTCGAGCAGTGAATTGTTTTGAGATAGAGTCGTAAAGCCATGTTCCGGTCCTTTCCTGGGGAAGAGCGACCCGGTTTTTCCTAACACTTCCAGATATATAGCGAGTCGGCCTGCGACGCAGTGACCATTATCACGCGAAGGCGCAGCGTCAGACCAACGCCCCCAAAACTGCTTCGAACAGCCGCCGTCCATGGGCCCCGCCATGCTCCGGCCCGATCATGCGCTCCGGGTGCGGCATCATGCCTAACACATTACCGGTTTCGTTGAGGATGCCCGCAATGTCTCGCACTGAGCCATTGACGGGTTCGGCATAGCGGAACGCGACGCGGCCTTCGCCTTCGATCCGGTCGAGTGTGTCGCCATCGGCGAAATAATTGCCGTCGTGATGTGCCACCGGAATGACGATTTGCTCATCCTCCGCGTAGGCCGCAGTGAACAGCGACTGGCTATTGGCCACGGTCAGCTTCACATCGCGACAGACAAAAGCGATGCCTGCATTGCGCATCAGCGCGCCGGGAAGGAGGCCTGCTTCGGTCAGCACCTGAAACCCGTTGCACACCCCCAGCACCGGCACGCCGCGTCCGGCCGCCGCGATGACCGCCTGCATGACCGGCGACCGAGCCGCCATCGCGCCTGAGCGGAGATAATCTCCGTACGAAAATCCGCCGGGCACCGCGATGAGATCCACGCCTTCAGGCAATTCGGCCTCGCGATGCCAGACCATGTGCGGATCGCGGCCCGAAACTTCGCGGAACGCGACAGCCATGTCGCGATCGCAGTTCGATCCGGGGAAAACGATGACGGCAGTTTTCATGGGGCGATCAGCCTCGCTCAATCCGGAAATTCTCGATAACCGTATTGGCGAGCAGCCTGCGACACATCTCCTCGATCGTCGCATCGTCGGTGCCGTCATCGAGATCGAGTTCGATCAGCTTCCCCGCACGAACATCGTTGACACCCACAAACCCCAGCCCTTCGAGAGCATGATGGATCGCCTTGCCCTGAGGATCAAGGACACCGTTCTTGAGCGTGACAAAGACACAAGCTTTCATGACGGTCTGGCTTTCTGATGGGTCAGGATCGGCCATGACCCTATGGCGAGCCGGTCCCCCTGCGGCAAGGTTCATCTTTTCCTAACCTTGTTCGGCCACAGCAGGATCGCAGGGGTGAACCCGTTTTGCCGGAGTTTCGACCATGGTCCACTGGTTTGCCGTCGCGATGTTTGTGGCGTTGTTCACGATCGGCGAAGATTATTTTCGCTGGGGCGGCAACAGCCTTGAGATCCAGACCGCATTATTTGCCTCGTTCGTCTTCGGGGTGATCGCGTCGTATAGCCGAAGACGCGGCATTTAACGCGTTTTGACATAGCTTCCGGGCGCATCCTCGATTGCAGGCAGCGCGCCGCCCCCTGGAATGCGGGCGCCGTCGGCGGGCACCATCGCGGCATCTTGGCTTTCGAGCCATGCGCGCCAGTCGGGCCACCAGCTGCCCTTGGTTTCGACGGCGCCTGCGATGAAATCGGCAAGCTCCATCGCGTCGCCATCATTGGTCCAATATTGATATTTTTGCGCATTGGGCGGATTGACCACGCCGGCGATATGCCCCGATCCGGCCAGGACGAATTTGACTGGCCCTGCAAAATGATCGCGCAGTTTCCACACGCTTTCGGCAGGCGCGATATGGTCTTCGCGGCCGGCCTGAACGTAACTGGGTGTCTGCACCTTTGTCAGGTCGATCGGCACCCCCAACGCCGATAACGCCCCGGGCTGGACCAGCCTGTTGTCGCGGTAAAGATCGCACAGATAGGCCATGTGCCATTTTGCAGGCAGATTGGTGACATCGCCATTCCAATGCAGCAGATCGAATGCCGGGTAATCTTCGCCCAAAAGCCAGTTCTTGACGACCGTCGACCAGATCAGATCCTTGCCGCGCAGCATGTTGAAGGTCAGCGCCAGATACCGCCCATCGACAATCCCGTCCTGCGCGATCCCGGCGACCATTTTGAGCTGGTTGTCATCGATGAAATTGAGCAGCTCGCCGCCCCGGCTGAAATCGACCTGAGCGGTAAAGAAAGTCGCGCTGGTGACTTTTGCAGCCTCTCCCCTTGCCGCAAGAATGGCCAGCATCGCGGCAAGCGTCGTCCCCGCCACGCAATATCCGATCGTATGAACACCTTCGACGCCAAGCAGCCCGCGCACCGTGTCGATCGCCTCGATCTGTGCGGCGATATAATCGTCCCACATCACGTCCTTGATGCTGGCATCGGCCGATTTCCACGAGACGACGAAGACCGTTAAGCCCTGATCGACACACCATCGGATGAAGCTTTTCTGCGCGGTCAGATCGAGGATGTAGAACCGGTTGATCCATGGCGGAAAGATGACAAGCGGTGTCGCCAACACGTCGGGCGTTGCAGGCGCATAGTGGATCAGCTGGTATAGCGGCGTCTGGAAAATAACTTTCCCTGGCGTCACCGCGATGTTCCGCCCGAGTTCGAAAGCGCCAGCATCGGTATGCGTCAACTGCCCGCGTGTCAGATCGCCGACCATGTGCTGCATTCCCGCAACCAGGCTCGCCCCCTTGGTGTCGACCGCCTTTTGCAACGCCACCGGGTTGGTGAAGGGCGAATTGGCAGGGCTCATCGCATCGACCAATGTCTGCATCGCAAACGCCATCTGCGCCTTTTGCGCCGGATCAACGCCGGGGATCACCTCGATCGAACGCATCATATATTCAGACATCATGGCATAGCCCTGACGCATCAGATCGAAAGCGGGGTGATCCCATTCGGGGGCCGAAAATCGCTTGTCTTTGGGATCGACACTGTTCCGGCCCGCTGCCGCAACCGGTGCAAGAAGCGGCGCCCAGCCGTCGAGCATTGCCTTGTAGGCTGCCGATGGATCTGCGCCCATTGCGGCAAGATCGGGCCCGCTGGGCGGGCTAAGGTTCGGGGAATCGGCCATGCTTCCGAACTTAGGCGCGGGGCAATTGAATGTGTAGGGGGGATTGCTGGATTGTCGGCCATGCGTTCGATCAGGCGCGCAATCATGCCCCTTGATGCCGCATCAAGAAGCATTAATCGTTCGGCAATTCCCATTTTGGATTTGTTGGTCTACGCGACCTCCAGCCAATGCCCGATACCGACCCTCCGCAGCGTGAAGACCCGTTCGATCTGATCGTCGATGCGCCGTTCGATACTGCGCTCAGCGACCGGTATCTGGTTTACGCGCTGTCGACGATCACCGCGCGCTCATTGCCCGACTTGCGCGACGGGCTGAAGCCGGTTCACCGCCGCCTACTCTGGGCAATGCGACTGCTGCGGCTTGATCCTGCGAGCGCGTACAAAAAATCGGCGCGTGTTGTTGGTGACACTATCGGGAAATATCATCCGCATGGCGATCAGTCGGTTTACGATGCCATGGTCCGGCTCGCGCAGGATTTCTCGCTGCGTTACCCACTCGTCGACGGGCAGGGCAATTTCGGCAATATCGATGGCGATAACCCGGCCGCCTATCGCTATACCGAGGCGCGGCTGACCACAGCCGCAATCGACCTGATGGCAGGGCTCGACGATGGCGGCACCGATTATAAGCCAACCTATAATGGCGAGGAGGAAGAGCCCGAGATATTTCCCGGGCTGTTCCCCAATCTGCTTGAAAATGGGTCGAGCGGGATTGCCGTTGGCATGGCGACGAGCATTCCGCCGCACAATGTTGCCGAAATCATCGATGCCGCAACGCATCTCATCGAACAGCCCGAGGCTGAAGATCGCGCGCTACTCCAGTTTGTCCAGGGGCCCGATTTCCCAACAGGTGGTCAGATTGTCGATCCGCCGCATGTGATCGCCGAGGCTTATGCGACCGGCAAGGGCGGATTTCGCGTCCGGTCGAAATGGGCGGTCGAAGATCAGGGGCGCGGGACCTGGGTCGCAGTCGTCACCGAAATCCCCTATGGCGTCCAGAAGGGGAAGCTGATCGAGGCGCTGGCGCAGCTGATCGCCGACAAGAAACTGCCGATTCTCGAAGACATCCGCGACGAAAGCGACGACCAGCTGCGAATCGTCATCGAGCCCAAATCGCGCAACGTCGATCCCGATGTGCTGATGGAAAGCCTGTTCCGGCTGTCCGATCTCGAAACGCGCATTCCGCTCAACATGAACGTGCTGGGGGCCGACCGCACGCCGCGCGTCATGAGTTTGAAGGCGGTGCTGACTGCGTGGATCACGCACCAGATCGACGTGCTGATCCGTCGCGCGCAGCATCGGCTCGGCAAGATCGATGACCGGATCGAGCTGCTCGAAGGCTATCTGATCGCCTATCTCAATCTCGATCGCGTGATCGAGATCATCCGCACCGAAGATGAACCCAAGCCCGTCATGATGGCCGAGTTTGAACTGAATGACCGACAGGCCGAAGCGATCCTCAACATGCGGTTGCGCCAGCTCCGCCGGCTCGAGGAAATGGAGATTAAGGGCGAACGCGAAAAGCTGCTCGCCGAGCGCGAGGGGCTGGCGGCGCTGATCGAAAGCCCTGCGCGCCAACGGACGCGGCTCAAAAAGAATCTGGCGGCTTTGCAAGTGCGCTATGGCCCCGAGACGCTGCTGGGCAAACGCCGGACACTGGTGGCCGAGGCCGCGCCTGCCAAGGATATTCCCATCGAAT
The DNA here is from genome assembly GCA_031425075.1 of Sphingomonadales bacterium. Classification (GTDB taxonomy): domain Bacteria; phylum Pseudomonadota; class Alphaproteobacteria; order Sphingomonadales; family Sphingomonadaceae; genus Aquisediminimonas. The sequence goes on along the minus strand of JANPIQ010000140.1, from coordinate 594 downwards.
CGATGATCGAGCGCGAGCCGATCACCGTCATCATGTCCGGGCGCGGCTGGATCCGCGCGATGAAAGGGCATGTTGCGCTCGATGCGCCCGATGCGCTGAAGTTCAAGGAGGGCGATGGCGCGCGTTTCATCTTCCACGCGCAGACCACCGACAAGATCATGCTCGCGGCAGACGATGGCCGCTTCTTCACCTTGGGCGCGGACAAGCTGCCCGGCGGTCGGGGATTTGGAGAGCCCGTACGGCTGCTGATCGATCTTGGCGAAGGCACCGGAATCGTTTCGCTGTTCCCGGCGTGGAATAATGGACGGCTGTTGCTCGCTGCCTCGGACGGCAAAGGCTTTGTGGCGAAGATCGAGGAGATCATCGCTGAAACGCGCAAGGGCCGTCAGGTCGTCAATCTGCGAACAGGCGCAAAGCTTGTGATCGTCCGCAAGATCGCTGCCGCCGATGATTTCATCGCGGCGGTCGGTGATAATCGCAAGCTCGTTGTATTTCCGCTCGCCGAACTCCCCGAAATGGCGCGCGGGCAGGGGGTGACGATCCAGAAATACAAGGATGGCGGCCTCGCCGACGCAATCAGTTTCGTGTTCGCCG
>JANPIQ010000139.1:0-2591 GCA_031425075.1 Sphingomonadales bacterium | reverse complement strand
CCGCTATGGGCGCGACGACCAAAGCGAATGGCGAATCGAAGGGGCGGCCGACACGTGCGTATTGCGATTGCATCGGATCATGCCGCGTTCGACATGAAGGCCATGCTTGCCGCTTATTTGCGCGATAAAGGGCATGACGTGGTCGATCTTGGACCGCTTGACACTGCTTCGGTCGACTATCCCGATTATGGATACAGGCTCGCCAGCACGATTGCCAGTCGCAACGCCGAACGCGGAGTTGCTTTGTGCGGATCGGGGATCGGAATCTCGATGGCCGTCAACCGCAATCCGGCATGCCGCTGTGCACTGATTTCCGAACCGCTGTCGGCTGTGCTCGCTCGCGAACATAATGATGCCAACGTCATTGCCATGGGCGCGCGCGTGATCGGATCCGAAATGGCCAAGGCCTGCCTCGATGCTTTCCTGACGACTGAATTCGGCGGAGATCGCCACGCCCGCCGCGTCGCCAAATTGTCCCAGCCTGTTTTCGCCCCAAATCCTGCCAAGGAGCCCGCATGAGCACCCATCCCGCCGCCGCCAATGATATCCGTTCAGATGGTTTTTTCACCGATCCACTCGTTTCGGCCGATCCCGAGATTGCGGGCTGGATTGCAAAGGAACTTGGCCGCCAGCGCGACAAGATCGAGCTGATCGCATCGGAAAATATCTGTTCGAAAGCCGTGCTCGATGCGGCAGGTTCGATCCTCACCAACAAATATGCCGAAGGCTATCCCGGCCGCCGCTATTATGGCGGATGCGAATATGTCGATGAGATCGAGACGATTGCCATCGAACGCGCCAAAAAACTGTTCGGGTGCGACTTCGCCAACGTCCAGCCCAACAGCGGCAGCCAGATGAACCAGGCGGTGTTCCTCGCGCTGCTCCAGCCCGGCGATACCTTCATGGGGCTCGATCTCAATTCGGGCGGGCATCTGACGCACGGTTCGCCAGTCAATATGAGCGGCAAATGGTTCAACGTCGTGCCATACGGCGTGCGTGAGGACGATTGCCGGATCGATATGGCCGAAGTCGCCCGGATCGCGCGTGAGACGCGGCCCAAGCTGATCATCGCAGGCGGCACCGCGTATAGCCGAATCTGGGATTGGGCGGGGTTCCGCGAGATTGCCGATGAGGTTGGCGCGTATCTGCTCGTCGATATGTCGCATATCTCGGGGCTGGTTGCAGGCGGCGCGCACCCATCGCCGATACCGTATGCGCACATCGTGACCTCGACGACGCACAAATCGCTCCGCGGCCCGCGCTCGGGAATTATCCTCACCAACGATGAAGCGCTGGCGAAAAAGATGAATTCGGCGATCTTCCCGGGGCTTCAGGGCGGGCCGCTGATGCACATCATTGCGGCCAAGGCCGTGGCGTTTGCCGAGGCGATGCGGCCTGAGTTCAAGACTTACGCGCATTCGGTCGTTGCCAATGCGCGCGCGCTGGCATCGAGCCTTCAAGAGGCCGGCCTCGAAATCGTTTCTGGCGGCACCGATAACCACTCGATGCTCGTCGATCTGCGGCCCAAGCAGGCCAAGGGCAAACATGCCGAAAAGGCGCTCGATCGCGCATCGATCACCTGCAACAAGAACGGCATCCCGTTCGATACCGAAAAGGCAATGCTCACGTCGGGGCTGCGGCTCGGCACGCCAGCGGGCACGACGCGCGGGTTCGGCATTGCCGAGTTCCGCCAGGTCGGGCAGTTGATCGCCGAAGTCGTCGAGGGTTTGCGCAAGAATGGCGAAGCAGGCGATGCGCAGATTGAGGCGCGTGTTGCCGCGAAGGTCTCCGACCTTTGCGCAAGGTTTCCGATCTACCAAGGCCTGTAAGCGCTTATGTTGCTAGGCTTCCCGCAGGCGGGTGCGCGCCTTCTGTTGCTACGCCTCCCGCAGGCGGGTGCGTAGGTGCGCTGCCCCTTCTGTTCGCATGCCGACACGCAGGTCAAGGATTCGCGCCCGACCGAAGACAGTGCGTCGATCCGCAGGCGGCGTCAGTGCGAAGCGTGCGGCGCGCGCTTCACGACGTTCGAGCGGATCCAGCTGCGCGAACTGACCGTAATCAAGACCGAAGGGCGGCGCGAAACCTTCGATCGCGAAAAGCTCGAACGCTCGATCGCGATCGCGTGCCGCAAACGCCCCGTCGAAAGCAACAAGATCGACAGGCTCGCCACCGGCATCCAGCGGCAGCTGGAAACGATGGGCGAACCCGAAATCGCCTCGGCACGCATCGGCGAGCTGGTGATGGAGGGGCTGAAGGGGATCGACGCGGTGGCCTATATCCGTTTTGCCAGCGTCTATAAGGATTTCGGCGATCCCGGCGATTTTGAAGCCTTCGTCGCCAGTGCGCGAGACGCGGCCGACCCGCATCACCCGCGGCTGCCGATCGATTGAGGGGGGGAAGAGTTTGGATGATGACCAACCCGCTCACGAGCGAAGTCGAGGGGCCGGTTCGAGCGAAGCCAAGAACCTTCTCACACACCCCGTCATCGTCCTCGTGCGCCCGCAGCTGGGCGAGAATATCGGGAAAGTGGCGCGCGCGATGCTCAATTTCGGGTTGACCGAGTTGCGGCTGGTGTCTCCGCGCGATGGCTG
>JANPIQ010000138.1:0-4874 GCA_031425075.1 Sphingomonadales bacterium | reverse complement strand
GGCCCGCCGAGCGCCTCGATCAGTCCGTCATAGCGACCACCGCCCAGCACCGTCCCTTGCGCCCCCAACCGGTCCGTGACGAATTCGAACGCGGTGTGGCGGTAGTAATCCAGCCCGCGCACCAGTCGGGCGTTGCGGGTGGGAACAATGCCTGCAGCCGTCAAACCGGCGAGCACCTCTTCGAAGAATCTTGCGGCTTCATCCGTGAGAAACGCATCGATATCCGGCGCGCTGTCGGCTACCGGGCGGTCGCGGGGGTCTTTGCTGTCGAGGATGCGCATCGGGTTTGCTTCCAGCCGCCGCTGGCTGTCTTCGGAAAGGTCGGCGCGGTGCGCTTCGAAATGCGCGATCAAGGCGGCGCGCCATGCGTCTCGGCTCTCCGCGTCGCCAAGCGTGTTGAGCTTGAGCGTCACGCCCTCGATCTTTAACTCCTTGAGCAGCTGATCGGCAAAGCACAGCAGTTCGACATCGGCGGCAGGCTCGGCTGCGCCGATCACCTCGGCATCGAGCTGGTGAAACTGGCGGAAGCGCCCCTTTTGCGGGCGCTCGTAGCGGAATAATGGCCCGTGCGTTGCAACCTTCAACGGCGCATATTGCTGCCAGCCTTCGGTCAGGTAAGCGCGCGCAATGCCTGCGGTAAATTCGGGACGCAAAGTCAGCGAATCGCCGCCGCGATCTTCAAAGCTATACATTTCCTTCGATACGACATCGGTTGTCTCGCCAAGCGATCGCGCGAACACAGCAGTCGCCTCGAACACCGGCATTTCGATCCGCTTGAAGCCATAGAGCCGCCGCACACGATCGAACGTCTCGACGACATGATGAAACCGGTCGGCCTCTTCGCCGAGCATCGATTGGGTGCCGCGGATCGGCCTCGGAGTCTGGATTTTCGCCATGGGCAGCGCCCTTAGGACAGGTGCATGGGAAATGAAACACATGCCCACTTGACCGCGCGCACTGTCGAAAAGACAAGGCAGCCATGATCACACGCCTCTTGCTGGGCCTGAGCATTGCCCTCGCCGCTCCGATTTGCGCCCAATCCTATCCGCCCATCCCCGAAGCGCGCGACGCCGCCTATCCCGGCACGATGACGCTGAGCGTCGATGCGACCGACATCGACCGTCGGATTTTCCGCGTGAAGCAGACGATCCCGGTGGCAAGCGCAGGCCCTAAAGTGCTGCTGTTTCCCGAATGGCTGCCAGGCAATCATGCGCCGCGCGGGCAAATCGAAAAGCTCTCTGGGCTGACGATCAAGGCCGGCGGACGCACTTTGCCGTGGCGCCGCGATCCGACCGATGTCTATGCGTTTCATATCGACGTACCACAGGGCGCCCGCGGCATCGACGCTGAGTTTCAATTCTTGTCGGCCACCGAAGCCGATCAGGGCCGCATCGTGATCACCGATGCGATGATGAACCTGCAATGGCAGTCGGTGTCGCTCTATCCTGCGGGCTGGAAGACCAGCCGCATTCCGGTGCGTGCTACGCTCACCTTGCCCCCTGGCTGGCGCGCAGCGACGGCACTCCGTCCGGTTGGTACTCCTGTAACACCGACGATCACTTATGGCGAAGTTGATTACGAAACGCTTATCGACAGCCCGGTGTTTGCGGGAAAGCATTTCCGTGCCGAGCCGCTCGCGCCGGGGGTCACGCTCAACATCGTCGCCGATGATGCCAGGTATCTGGCTGTCAAACCGCAGCATCTCGATGCGCACAAGCGGCTTGTCGATCAGGCAATCAAGCTTTTCGGCACGCGACCTTTCGATCGTTACGATTTCTTGCTCGCACTCACCGATGAGCTTGGCGGCATCGGGCTCGAGCATCACCGGTCTTCGGAAAACAGCGTCAATCGTGAATATTTCACCGAATGGGAAGCGGGGCCGGGGCGCAAGAACCTGCTGCCGCACGAATTATCGCACGCGTGGGTGGGCAAACACCGCCGACCCGCCGGGCAGATGGTCGGCGACTTCCGCACGCCTTTGGTCAACGATCTGCTCTGGGTGTATGAAGGACAGGACCAGTTTTGGGGTTATGTTCTAGGCGCGCGTTCAGGGATGTTCACCAAGCAGGAAACGCTTGATGCCTTTGCGTCGATTGCGGCGGGGCTAGACGTGCGCATGGGCCGCGACTGGCGCAGCGTATTCGATACGACGCGCGATCCGATCATCACCGCGCGCAGGCCCAAGGGCTGGTTGAGCTGGCAGCGCAGCGAAGATTATTACAATGAAGGCATGATGATCTGGCTCGAAGTCGATGCGCTTATGCGGCAAAAATCAGGCGGACAGCGCGGAATGGATGATTTCGCACGCCGTTTTTTTGGAACGAAGGACGGGGATTTCAGCGCCCTCCCATTCACGCAGGATGACATCGTTCGTGAGTTGAACGCGGTGGTGCCGCATGACTGGAAGGGGTTCTTTGCGACGCGGATCGAGGGGATTGGGCAGGGCAGCCTGATCAACGGGCTGGCTATGGGCGGTTACCGTCTGATATACAGCGACGAGCCGACGCCCTTTTTCAAGGATGCCGAAAAGCGCGCTGGAGAGGTCAACCTTGCCTATTCGCTCGGCATGATCGTCGGCAAGGCGGGGCATCTGACGCAGGTGATCTGGGATGGCCCGGCGTTTAATGCCGGGCTGACAATTGCTGCGGAGATCATCGCGGTGAATGGTGTGGCGTATTCGGAAAATGTGTTACGCGACTCGGTAGCGGCGACCAAGGGTGCCGGACCGATCAAGCTGATCGTCAAGACCGGGAGCCGGGTGCGCGAAGTGCCGATCGCGTGGACGGGCGGGCATCGATATCCACAGATGGAAAAGATCGGGTCCGGAGATACAAGTTTGGATGTGCTGCTGCGCGCCCGGTAACGTCTGAAACCCCTCCTCTTCAGCGGATGAGTTACGCACGTTTTACCCGTCTGACCGCAACCGATATCGCAACGTGGCGCTGTCATTAGCCGGCACGTCGATCGGCAGCGCCCAGCCACCGATGCCCCGCGCGATTCCAGCGGGCGGATCAATCAGATCGCCGTCGACGATGATTTCGGCACGGATGGGCACTGCGTGGGCGTTGGTGACTGTGACGATCCAGCCCTGCTTGCGGTCGGTTTCGCTGACTCGCTTCAGCCTCCATTGGACGTCGGGACTTTGCCCGAAACCGATTTCGAATCTGTCACCGATCGCCAGATCGCCGATTTGATGCTCACCTGAATAGAGGCTGCCGTTGGCGCGGCTTTCGAACAGCGCAAGACCGCCAGCAGGCAGCGGCAGGCCAAGGCCGTCCTCGTGCACGTTACGGGTGCGCAGGACGAACGGCATCGGACGGGCCGCGCCATCGCCGGTCCACCTCGCCTGCGCTACGTAACGGCGCACGACGCTGGCCTTAGGCTGGTTGATCATCGCCACCTGTTTCTGGCTCAGCGCCGCAACGGTGACGCGCATCGGCACACGATAAAGCTTGAGATCGCCAAGCTCTTCCTGCTGCGCCTGCGCGCCTTGCGCAATTGCCGGTTCGGACGCGGGCGGCGGGGGCGGTGGCGCGGGCATTGCTATGTCCATCGACACCACCGAGATCGCCATGGGCGCTTCCTGCCGGCTCCGGCTCCGTCGGGTTCCGGTCACGACGATTTCGGCGAACTCTTCCCCGGCCTCGGCGTAAGCCTGCCTGGTTCTGCGTGTCTTTGTGCGCTTGCCCGTTCCCGGCGGGTTGCGACCGATTTCGTTGAAGCGCGACAAGTCCGGCCCTGGCGGCAGCGGCAATTGCGTGAATTCGGTCACCGGATGCGTGCTGGTCGTATCGAGCGGGAAGCATTGCAGATCAAGCGTTGCGCGCGGTGGCGGGGGGGGCGGCGTGTTGCGCTGCTTGTTGGGTTTTCCGGCAATGACCTGGAGCCGCGCATCTCTAAAGCTTTGCGCACCGCCGTTGGCGACGGTCAGCCATGCGAACAGCCCCATCGTCTTTCCATCATCGGCCATTCGCCCGATGTAATTTGCCGACCAGTCGAACCCCTGCGCCATATAGGTCAGCTGGATCGTCGCGGTGACGGGGCGGTTGCTTTTGGTCAGCACCGACAGCGTCGGCCGCGCACTCAGCGTCTCTGGCACGCCACCGAAAGTCATGCGCTCGGGCAGCCCCGAACATTTGAACGCCTCGAACCCCGCCGCTGTCCTGAGGATCACGCCGCCATCGGGGCCCGCCTGGATGATCGCATCGCTTTCGGTTACCTTCCCCGTAGCACGATCGGTGCGGCGGATGCGGACCGAGCGTTTGAGATAGGCATCGACCAGCCCCGCCGGCGAAATCAGCCGGGCATCGCGGTTCTTTTCCTTCACTCCCGAAGGCAGCCCGGTGACGATCGCGGTTTCGGGGAGCAGCCCTTCGGCGACATTTTCGAAACGCAGCTGCGTTTCGCCCGCCGGGATACTGATCGTCCGCGTCTCGGTGATCAGCGCATAGCCGCGCGGCCAGCCCGCGATCATTTCGCCCGCGTCGCGGCGGGGGTCGCGGTAGACGGTGACGGCGACGTCTTCGACCTTCTCCGAGGTGACGATGTTGGGTTGGGCAGTGGCTGGGGTGGATAGAATTGAGACGAATGCCAAAAATCCCCCTCTCCCCTTATGGAAGAGGGCCGGGGTGTGGGGTTCGGGCGAAGGAGCAAAGCGGCGTAGCCCGATAAAACCCCACTGTGTCAGTATTATGCGCCGCAGACGCGGCTTGTCCCCCCACCCTGCCCTCTCCCGCAAGGGGAGAGGGGGAATTGGAGGTAGCTTTCCCCTCACCCTCAATACCGCGAATCAAACACAGCCGTCAGCTCGGTCGTGCCATTCGCCGCAACCGGAACTTTCCACTCGATCCGGTCTGCAGAGACACGTTCGCCCG
>JANPIQ010000137.1:0-10142 GCA_031425075.1 Sphingomonadales bacterium | reverse complement strand
TCGGCATAGCGCAAATCGCCGCGGAAGATCGCGAACAGCGGATTGCGTTTGAGCTGGTTTTCATCGCTGTCCTTGAACAGCTGCTTGAGTTGGCCGGCCGCATCCTGCGCAGTGGCGGCAGGTTGCGCCAATACGGGTGAGACGCTGAGCGGAAGAGCAAGTCCGGCAAGCAGGACAGCAGCAAAACGGCGCGACATCGGCATTCTCCATAACAACAATCAGATGCGGTGTGGCGTAGCGATATTGCGACCAATTGCAAAAATCTTCGACCAACGACAAAACGCTTTCGACCAAAAGGCCCGGAAGCCTTGGCAGCTTCCGGGCCCATTCAGCTTTGGCGGCGATCGGGTTTAACGGTAAAACCCGCGGTTCACCTGCAGGACGCGTCCGGTCCGCACATTGACAAGCAGGACGTCGTCATAATGCCGCACCCAGCGCGTGCCGGCATATGGCCGCGCAAGCCGGTAACGATATGGATCGGCGATCACATACCGCTGACCATAATAACGCGGTGCAAGCCGGACGCCCACATTAAAGCGGTTATACTGGAACGGTGCGTTCCAACGGCCACGCGAATAGAGGCGGGGATTGCTGTTGCGGTAATCGCGCCAATCCTGACGATATTCGCGCCGGGCATCACGCAACTCACCGCGCTCTTCGCGAATGTCGTCGCGATCGCCATAGCGACGCGCACGATCAAGATCGCGCCGCTCTTCACGGACGTCTTCTCGGCTCCGTTCGACTTCATAGCGACTTTGCGCAAACGCTGCGGCGGGCACCAGTGACATGCCGATCATCAAGGCTGCAATGGTATTCTTCATCACTCTTACTCCGTCGGTTACCCCCCGACATGGCCTTAATGCACCAGCCAAGCTGACCCTTTCCAAAACGCGATTGTCAGCCACCAGACAGGGTTGGAGCCCAATCGGCAGCAGCGGCGGCTTGCCAAAGATGCACCTGCCTCACACAAGCCGTTCGATTTTAGCGAACACGGCGATGGGGCACGAGAAATATGGAAAAGCTGCTGATCGGCATCGCCGGAATTGTCGTCATCTTGCTGATAGCGTTCATTTTCTCAAGCAACAGGCGGGCGATCCAGCCCCGGGTGGTGATCGCCGCGTTCGCGCTGCAAGCCGCCATCGCCATATTCGTGCTCAAGGTGCCATTCGGCCAAAGCGTGATCGGCGCGATGGCGCGAGGCGTGACCAATCTCCTCGGCTATGCGCAGGCGGGGATCGATTTCCTGTTCGGCAATCTTGCCAAGCCCGAGATGGGCGGGTTTAGTTTTGCCCTCGCCGCGCTGCCCGTTATTATCTTTTTCGCATCGATCGTGTCGATCCTTTACTATCTCGGGATCATGCAGGTAATCGTCAAATGGGTCGGTGGCGCAATCCAGAAGATTACAGGCATTAGCCGCGTCGAATCGTTGGGTGCTGCGGCCAACATTTTTGTCGGCCAGTCCGAAGCGCCGTTGGTGATCCGGCCGTATCTTTCGGGCATGACACCGGCACAAATCTTTACGATCATGACTGTGGGGATGGCGGGCGTTGCAGGCACGATCCTTGCGGCCTACGCTTCGATGCTCGGGCAGGATCTGCTGCCTTATTTGCTGGCGGCAAGCTTCATGTCGGCCCCAGGTGGCATCCTGATGGCCAAGATCATGATGCCCGACCTGATCGAGGATCGGGGCAAGGAGCCGATCGTCGAAGGCGTTATCGCATTCTCCGATGAAAAGCCCGCCAACATCATCATGGCCGCAGCAGAAGGCGCGCAGACCGGTGTCAGGCTCGCCGTCGCAGTGGGTGCGATGATCCTCGCGTTCGTTGCGCTGGTGGCACTCGCCAACGGCATTCTTGGTGGGATCGGCAATTGGTTTGGCTATCCGGCGCTCTCGTTCCAGCAGATTCTCGGTTGGGTATTCGCGCCGATCATGTTCCTTCTCAACGTGCCATGGGATGAAGCGGTGCGCGCAGGCGGATTTTTCGGCACCAAGGTCGTTCTCAACGAATTTGTAGCGTTTGCCGACCTTGGAACGGTCAAGGCCCAGCTTGCACCCGCCACCGTCGCCATCGTCACATTTGCCCTATGCGGCTTTGCCAATTTTTCATCGATCGCGATCCAGCTGGCGGTGACAGGTGGGCTTGCCCCCAATCAGCGTGCTACGATTGCGAAGCTGGGGCTGAAGGCACTGCTGGCCGGGAGCCTCGCCAATCTGATGAGCGCGGCACTCGCGGGGCTATTGATCGCGCGCTAAAACTCAACGCTGGCCGATGCGACAAGCCCCGCCTTACCGCTGCGATCGGGGTCGTGACGAACACGCACGTCGGTATCGACATATTGCAGCCCGATCGTGAACGGCGCGGCGTTATATTCGCCGCCCAGGCCCCAATCCCATTTGTTGCCGTCGACTCCGCCGAATGCCCCGTCCTCATAACCGAGCCGGCCATTCAGCGTTATCGGCGTTCCGGGGATCCCGAGGCTGGCGTCGGTGGTCAGATAAAGATTATCGGTGCTGCCAATGTTGCGCTGGCTCGGCGCATAGACAATTCCGGCACGCAATTGAACCGGGCCGATTGTCTTGCCGGCAAAGCCATAAACCTCGCCATAATTGACGCCGTTTCCGCCAGGATAAAGATACATCATCCCGCCAATATCGAGATCGACCGGTCCCAGCGATTGCCGCCAGCCCGCACTGAGATCGACTTCGACACGCGCGCCGCCATAGCGAGCGATATTGCTCGCCCAGACGCCTGCGTAAAGTCCCGACTTGTGCTCGATATCGATCGAGGCCTGCACAGCAGGCTTGCGGTTCGATAGCGAAATGCCGCGAAAGCGATAATCGGAAACGACAGAAACGGTCGACGACAGATCGAAATCGCTCTGGATAATGTCGGTATCCCCGGCAGAATCCTGTGCCAATGCCTGCGTCGCGACGACAAGCGTCGCAGCGAGTCCGGCGGCCAAGTGCTTGAGCATTATCATCGCCCAAATCCTAAACAGGAAGGGTTAACGAAAGGTAAGTTTCAACTTGCGATACGCCTTGGCACATCGGCTTTGGTCGCACCGCGCGGCTTTACCGGCAACCGTGCAATATTGTCGCCCCATGCGAAGGCTGGCCGTTCAGCCACGCGAGCGCGCCGCTTTGCCCAGATGCGCTGCATCAGCGGCGTTGCAGGAGGCGGCTCGATCGCGTCACGAAAACTGAATTGGATCGCAAACAGACCTTGCCGGCAAATCTCTGTCCGGCAGCTGCAGGTCATGTGCCATGCAGGATCGCATTCGGTGGTCGAATAATCGAGCGTGACTTCGTCGCCTGCCTCGATGTCATAAAGCGCCAGCACCTCGCGGCGCGGTCCCAGATACGCATTCGGCGCGCAGCTGTGGTTGATCCGGTTGAGTGGGTGGCGCGCCTCGATCCAGGTGTCGGGTCCGATGCCGATCCAGTCAGGATCGGTCTGTCTGGGATACCTGTGCAGCTTTCCTTGCAGACGCGACAATATCGCCCCTTGTGGTAAGCGACGTGCCGCAAACAGCCCGACGCCTTCGATACCGCTGGCATCGACATACAAGCGCCGCCCGAAAGCAAACAGCAATCCCCCATTGTTTCGTCTCAACGATAACAGCGCGATAAGACCGTGCAGACAGGCATTGAGCACCGGATAAAGCAGCAGCGTCAGATGCGCACCCCGATCTGCGGCAAACGTGGTCACCGCAAGCACACCATATGCCGCGGTCCAGACGATCCATGGACCCGGGCGTTCGCGATACGGGGCTTGCCAGGTCGAACGCACGATCGGGATAAAGCACGTGATCGCAGTCAGGTTGGTGACAACGAGGAACGGCGCGACAATGCTATCTGCCGAACCCATCCCCAGCGCCGTGCCAAGCCCCAAGGCGAACCAGGCATATCCGATCGTCAGCCAAAGGTCGGTTGAAAACGCAACGCCTTCGAATTTGTCGATCGGCTCGGTCGCGCCGCTTCGCAGGCACATTGCTGCGACAGCGATTCCCAGTACCGCGCAAATGACGGGCAAAAGCAGCACGGGCCAACTGGCATTGTTCCGCCATTCGAAAAACGCCAGCAAAGCGGTGCCATATGAAAACATAAGGAACGTAGCGGCATTGGGCCGGATCGTTTCGGTCAGGAAATTGCGGATGTACAGCCAATACCCTGCAATCTGCAGAGCAGCCGCGGCGATCCCTAAGGCCCCCAACATGATGTTTTCCCCCCAGGCTGTGCGACTATCTATAACCAGGTGAAAAGATGGTAAACGAAAAGTTTAGCGATTCCAAGAGTCTATGGCAGACTTTGCGAGAACGATTGAAAGTGGGGCGAAAATCGGGATTTGTAGGTTTGCGACAGCGGCCGGAATTGTGTCCGGCAGCAATATCTTAATCCTTTCAGCCCAAGGCCGGAACGTTGCGCACACAATTCCGGAATGCGTCTTTGAAGTCATCCATACCCACAAGTACCGTAGCGACGGTAAGGCGCCTGATTGCACCGATGGGGCTGTTGTTGCTCGGGCTTGCGACGCTGCTGATCTATGTGCTGGTGTATTCGGCAAACAGCATGGACCGATCGGCGATCGAGCGGCAGCGTGAACTGGCAGACAATGCCCTCAGTGTCCGGCTGGTCCAGTCGTTGAGCGAGTTGCGAAGCGTCGCGTGGTGGGACGAAATGGTCGTGAAGTCGCGGCCCGGGTCGCTCGACGCCGATTGGCTCGATGTCGAAGTCGGCGTGTTTGTCACCACGTCTTATTCGCACGACCGGATCCTCATCCTCGATAAAAACGGCCAGCCGATTTACGGGTTCGGCAGCGATGCGCGGCTCGTGCCTGCCGCACAAGCGCATTACGCCCAACTTGTCGCACCGCTCGTTGCCCAAGTGCGCGGCGGGCCGAACCGGTCTCCGCGGATCACAGATCACACGCTGACCGATAGCGTCCGCGAAAACAGCGACATCACCGAACGCAGCTACGGTCGCGGTGCGGCGGCGGTCATGTCGGATCGCGGCAAACCTGTGCTGGCTTCGGTCATGTCGATCACGCCATCGATGGACATGAGCCTGAACAACGCAAACCCACAACTTCTGGTGTCGGTCATCGACGTCAACGGCAAAGTTCTTGCCGATATCGGAGAATCGATCCTGATGCCCGATTTGTCGTTCGCAAAGCGTGGTGACAGGCGGCAGGGCCAATTCGAACTGGTCAGCGATTTTGGAAAGCCGCTCGGCGCGCTGGTGTGGACGCCGGGAAATCCCGGGCGCAGTCTGTTCTATAATCTGATCCCGCTGATCTTAATTGTGCTGATCGCAACGACAGGAATGATTGCCTTTCTGTTTACGCGGCTGATCGGATCGGCGCGTTCGCTTGCCAGGCGCGAGGCCGAATCGCGCTTTCTGGCCGATCACGACGTACTGACCGGCTTGCCGAACCGGCGCCAGCTCGAGGCGATTTATGGCCGCCACTTCGAGAATGACGCCAGCGCCGATCAGCCGCTGGCCATTGCGTGTATCGATCTTGATCGGTTCAAGGACATTAACGACACTCTTGGCCATCAAGCAGGCGATGCGCTGATCTGCGCCGTCGGCAACCGTTTGCGTGCGATGCTTTCCGTCGGCGATACGCTGGCAAGGCTTGGCGGCGATGAATTTGCGATCCTGCGGCCGGCGTTCGACGTATCTCGCGCAAAGGAACTGGGCGATCTGATCGATGCCTGCTTTGCCGATGCCTTCGATGTGACCGGCCACAAGATCGAAACCGGCGCATCAATGGGGATTAGCATAGCGACATTTTCGACGGCGTTCGATGAGGCGATCCGCCATGCCGATATCGCGCTGTACGATGCAAAAGCTAACGGACGCGGAACATCGACGCTGTTCACGCCCGAAATGGCCAAGCGTGTCGAAAAACGGCACGCGCTCGAAATCGATCTCAAGCGCGCGATTGCCGAGGGCGAACTGTCACTTGCGTACCAACCGATCATCGAAGCAGCGACAGGGGCGATCACGTCGGTCGAAGCGCTGGTTCGCTGGAACTGCCCGATTCATGGTCAGGTTGGGCCCGATGTGTTCATCCCGATTGCCGAAGAGGCTGGGCTGATGGCAGATCTGGGCCGGTTCGTTGTCTGTCAGGCCGTAGAAGACGCCAAGCGCTGGCCGGGAATTACGACCGCGATCAACATTTCTCCGGCCCAGCTGCGGTCTGCGACGATCATTGCCGATCTGCTTGGTCCGGCGCAGCGGGCAGGCATTTCCCCGCATACGATTACGATCGAAATCACCGAAAGCGTGCTGATGTCGAGCGATGAACGCACGATGCGCGTGCTGCGCCAGCTCAAAAGCTATGGCTTTACGCTGGCACTCGACGATTTCGGGACAGGCTATTCGAGCCTTGCGTACTTGCGGGATTTCCCTTTCGACAAACTCAAGATCGATCGCAGTTTCGTCAAGGGGTTGAGCGTCAACGATCGCGCGCTTGCCGTGGTTGAAGGCGTCGTCAATTTCGGACGCATCTTGGGGCGTGAGATCGTTGCCGAGGGGATCGAGACTGAACAGGAAATGCAGGCGATGCAGCAAGCCGGCTGCACGCACCTGCAGGGGTTCCTGTTCTCACGGCCATTGCCTGCCGAACATATCGAGGCGCTGGCGGCGACCTTCGGTCGCCCAACTGCGGGCCCCTACCCTGCCACGACGATGGAAGAGGCCGGCGCCTCTATCACGTCATTGCGCAAGCGTCGCCGCTAGCCGTTATTTCTTGAACTGCGACGCGATCGTCTTGCGCGTCTTGTCGCTGTAAGGCGGCAGCATTCCGGCCAGCTTCGCCACATCCGTCCTCGCCTGTTTGTAAATACTCTTGGCGTGGCTGAAGGTTTTGAACCCGTCATGGCCGTGATAGCTGCCCATCCCCGAAGGCCCGATCCCGCCGAACGGCAAATCCTCCATGGCGACGTGGAAAATAACGTCATTCACCGTCACGCCGCCCGAAATCGTCCGTTCGAGCACCTGACGCTGCTCACCTGCATCTTCGCCAAAATAGTAAAGCCCAAGCGGGCGATCCTTGGCATTGACGTACGATATTGCCTCTTCGACGCGTTCATAGGTTTTGACAGGCAGAACTGGCCCGAAGATTTCTTCCTGCATGACAGTCATATCGTCGGTCGGGTTGCGGACGATGTAGAGCGGCATCTTGTTGCCGTTCGACGCCGCAAAATCCTCATTGCCCGGATTGACTTCGATCACCTCGCCACCCTTGGCACGGGCGTCTTCGATATAACCTTGCAGCCGGTCGCGGTGGCGGCTGTTGATTACCGAAGTGTAATCATCATTGTCGAGCAATTTGGGATACATGACCGACACCGCGCTGCGCACGCCTTCGATCACTGCGGCTTCCTGCTCTTTGGGAACCAGTAGATAATCGGGGGCAAGACAGATTTGCCCCGCATTCATCATCTTGCCCATCGCGATCCGGCGTGTCGCGTTTTCGATGTTAGCCGATCGCCCCATGATCGTCGGCGATTTGCCGCCGAGTTCGAGCGTAACCGGCACCAGATTGTCGGCGGCGGCATGAAGGATGTGTTTGCCGACGCCTGTTGCGCCCGTGAAGATTAGGTGATCGAACGCGAGCTTGGCAAACGCCTGCCCTACGTCAGGCCCGCCGCTGTAAAATGCCAGTTCCTCACGCGCGAAATAGCTGCCTGCAATCTCTTCGAACTTCGCCGCCACCGTTGGTGTGAATTCGGATGATTTGACCATCGCACGGTTGCCGGCTGCAAATATGCCCGCCAGCGGCCCGAAAGTCAGCTGGATCGGAAAATTCCACGGTGCAATCACGCCAATGATGCCTTTGGGCTGATATTCGACGGCGGCTTTGGCACCCATCAGGTTCAAGGGAAAATCGACCTTGCGTTTTTCGGGCCGCATCCAGCGTTCGATCTGCTTCATCGCAGACTTTGTCGCGGTAATCGTACCGGTGATGTCGGTCAGCATCGATTGTTCGCGGCTGCGATGGCCAAAGTCTTCGGACACCGCGTCGCACAAGGCTTCGCCATGATCGACAAGCAGCGCAATACAGCGCTCGAGCCGATCTTTGCGAACCGCCGCAGGCACCGGCAATTCGGCCATGAACGCCGCACGCTGCGCCTGCAGGCAGGCACCCATATCCTGAATGGCTTTGATTTCCTTGCCCATCGACCCTCTCCCTATTTCGCTTTGTTACGCTGCACATGGCCGTGGCAGTCTCATTGTGCAACCCAGGCGCTGCCCAGCCAGATTGGGAATGCCGCCGCGGCCATCAGACCGCCGAGCGCCAGCCGGTCGGTTGCGGCGACGTTTTGCCCGCGCAGCTTCAGCCAGAGCGTCCAGCCCAGACCCATCAGGCTTGCCCCGACGATCACAAGTGGCAGCGCCTGCCAGCCTAGCCATGTGCCGATGGCACCCAAAAGCTTGGGATCGCCCCCGCCCAATCCTTCGCGCTTGCGGATCAGCCGGTAAAGTGCCGCAATTCCCCAGAGTGCGACGAAGCCTGTAACGCCGCCGATAACCCGATCGATCAATGGGGGATCGAGCCCCAGCACCCCGCCGGCAAGCCCCGTCGCTGCCAGCACAACGGTCAGTTTGTCGGGTAACCAGAAATGCGCAAAATCGAGCGCGGCAATCGCAACCAGCAGGCACCCCAGTGCCAGCCCGGCAACACCGGCCCAATCGGGCGATGCGATCATCGCCGCTGATCCGGCCGCAGCACACAGGATTTCGATGATCGGATGCTGCGGGTCGATCGCTGCGCCACAATGCCGGCACTTGGCACGATTGAGCGCGTAACCGGCCAAAGGAATCAAATCTCGTACGGTCAGCGTCACGCCGCACGCATCGCATCGCGATCTGCCCGTCACCGCCATTCGCTGCGGCCAGCGGATGACAAGCGTTGCAACAAAGCTGCCGATAATCACCCCCAGCCCCCCGCCGATCAGCGACGCCAGCCAGATCGGGATCGGGTTCAGCGCCTCATCTCGGCAGGCTCGACGCCCCACAGTTGGCTGGCCTCGATATACCCCATCTGCCCGCGCACATTGATTTTGCACCAGCCCTTTTGACATTCGCTTAGCTTGCCGACCACGCCGGGTTCGGCGCGCCACACGATATCGGCCGATGCCGCAGGCGATGCGCGCAGCAGCCTGATCTTTTCGCCGCGCACCAGCCCGGTGCGATCCTCGCTCAGCAGATTGGCCTGGATCCAGCCCTTCGCCCCATCGGGGTCTTCGACCTTGCGCCAGTTGGGATAGGTTTCGATCACCCGCACCGGCAGCCCGGATCGCCTGTAAAGCCAGACTGCGGGAAATTGACGCCCGGGCCCCGTTCGCATTTTGGCCTCGCTTGCGGTGATCGAAGCCCAGTAGGGCGGCTTTTTTTGCGCGTCCGCCTTTCCTGGCAACACAAGCAGCCATGCGATCATCGGCAGCACCCAACGCAACACACACAGTCTCCCTTGCCAGCCTCCGCAAATCACTGCCGCAACCGGCACCAAGCTTCAAGCCTTGATGGGGTCCCGGCTTTGGCCTAGCACGCTCGGCAGTGCAGTGGGGGGAGCGCGATATGCAGGGTGTGCGGACCGGAATAGGTTTGGCGATTTTGGCGGTTGCATCGCCCGCGCTCGCACAGCCAGAGCTGGTTTCCGATAGCGGCGATACCGCGTGGATTCTGGCCGCGTCGGCGCTCGTCCTGATGATGACAATTCCTGGCCTCACGCTGTTCTACGGCGGGCTTGTCCGTGCCAAGAACGTGCTCTCGGTCGCGATGCATTGCTTTGCGATTGTCGCCATCGTGTCGCTGCTCTGGGCCGTAATCGGCTATTCGCTGGTGTTCGGCAGCGGCACTGCCTTCATTGGCGGGCTTGGCAATCTGTTCCTTTCGAACTTGACCGACCTGCGCGCCGGCACAACGATCCCCGAAAGCACCTACGCGCTATTCCAGATGACATTTGCCATCATCACCCCGGCGCTCGTTGTCGGCGCTTTCGTTGAGCGGGTTCGCTTCGGCTGGGTCGTCGCGTTCGCTCTGTTGTGGACGCTGCTCGTCTATATCCCGGTCGCACGCTGGGTCTGGGGCGGCGGCTGGCTTGCGGAACTCGGAACACTCGATTTTGCAG
>JANPIQ010000136.1:0-6714 GCA_031425075.1 Sphingomonadales bacterium | reverse complement strand
TTTCAGACGACGAAGGCGGTGTGGACGACCGACCCGCGCCGCAGCCATGTCAGCCATGTCACCCTCGACAGCGAGTGGGAGGCGGAACTGGCGAGAGTTCTGGAAGGGCACCCGCTCGTCCTTGGCTACGCGAAAAATCAGGGGATGAACTTCGATATTCCCTATCGCCTCGGTCGCGTCGCCAAGCGTTACGTTCCCGATTTCCTCGTCCGCATCGATACGGGCGAAGACGAACCCCTGACCGCCGTGCTTGAAACCAAAGGCTATCGCGGCATCGACGCGCAGGTGAAGGCCGATACCATGCACACGTTGTGGGTGCCCGGCGTCAACGCGCTCGGCTCGCACGGTCGCTGGGCGTTCGGGGAGTTTCGCGAAGTGTTCGACATTCAGGCGGAATTCGCCACCTTCATCGATATCCTGCCACAGAAAGTCCTCGCCTAATGGCTCGTGCGCCCCTTGGTCCCAAACAGGTCGATGCGCTTCAGCACGGCGATACGCGGCTGAATATTCCGACAGCGGAGATGCAGTCGTTTTTCCAGCGCGAGGAGGACCATAGCCCGCGTCCGCCGACCGCTTACCCGCGTGAAAAGCCGTTGCCTGAGGGTGCGACGCGCGACCGCGATCCCGACCGTGATCCCCAGATCGTGTGGAACGGCATGTATCTGAAAATCAGTGAAGCGCAGATTGCCGAGCTGGCCGCGACCGGTCGTCTCGAAATCGGCGATGCGCAACTGGTTTGGCGCGGGAAGGATAATCAGGACTGGTCCGACCTGATCGTCCAGACGCCGCCGCTGTACATTCAGGAAAAGATCCACCCCAAGGCGATCATCGAAGACCTGAAGCGCCAATCGTCCAAGGGCGCGGCAGCGAAGACCGACGCGCCCGATCTGTTCGCCGACTTCAACGGCGTGCCGCCCGACGCGGCGAGCGATTTCTATCAGCACGACCAGCACTGGTCGAATCGCATGATCCTGGGTGATAGCCTGCAGGTCATGGCGAGCCTGGCCGAACGCGAGCGGCTGAAGGGTAAGGTGCAGGCGATCTATTTCGACCCGCCCTATGGCATCAAGTTCAATTCGAACTGGCAGGTTTCGACGCAGAACCGCGACGTCAAGGACGGCAAGCAGACCGATATCAGCCGCGAACCCGAACAGGTGAAGGCGTTCCGCGATACATGGCGCGATGGCATCCACAGCTATCTCACCTACCTGCGCGACCGGCTGACTGTGATGCGCGACCTCCTAACCGAGAGCGGCAGCATCTTCGTGCAGATCGGTGACGAAAATGTTCATCGGGTTCGCGCGGTGATGGACGAGGTGTTTGGAGAGACAAATTTTGTTTCCGAAATCGCTTACACTAAGACCACAGGGCGGGGACTAGCGCTCTTGCCAGCGTCATTCGATTACATCGTCTGGTATGCAAAATCGAAGGAACAAGTGAAATACCGTGCTCCGCTGTTGCGGAAAGAGCACGGCGGCGAGGGAGTGGCAACCTATCACTACACGAGACAACCTGCGCTTCCACCTCGCCGAATGACGCAGGAGGAGCGAAACGATGCGGCGCTGCTCCCCAAGGGCGCGCTGATTTTTCGTTTGAGCGATTTGCGGTCGCAAAGCGGCAGCTCGACTACGGGCTTCGCGTTTGAGCATGAAAACCGACGATATGAACCTGGAAAGGGCTTTTGGAAATCAAGCAAGACCGGCTTCGAGCGCCTCGCGAAGGCGGACCGGCTGCAACAGTCGGGCTCTTCAGTCACTTATCGGCGCTATGTTACCGACTACCCGGCTATGTCTATTTCTAACCTGTGGGAAGACACGGGCACCGGCAACTTCACAGACGAGAAAATCTACGTCGTCCAGACAGCCGCTAAGGCCGTTCAGCGCTGCCTCCTAATGGCCACCGACCCTGGCGACCTCGTCCTCGATCCGACCTGCGGGTCGGGCACGACCGCGTTTGTTGCTGAACAATGGGGGCGACGCTGGATCACTATCGACACATCCCGAGTAGCATTGGCGCTCGCGCGTACGCGATTAATGGCGGCGCGCTATCCGTGGTACCTTCTTTCCGACAGCACGGCGGGAGCGGCAAAGGAAGCCGCTTTGAAGCAGCGTGCGCCCTCGCCGGACCGCGCGTTCAGCCACGATCTACGTCTGGGTTTCGTCTACGATCGCGTGCCGCACATTATGTTGAAAGACATCGCCAACAACGCGCGCATCGACGACATCTGGGACCGCTGGCAGGCCGTGCTCGAACCGCTGCGCGTCAAACTCAACACGGCGACCGGGCAGTCGTGGGAAGAATGGCAAATCCCGCGCGAACTCGCCGATGCACCGCCATCGCATGCGGCGTGGTGGGAAGCCCGCATCGACCGCCAGCGCGAGATTGACGAAGCCATTGCCGCCGCTGCCGATGTCGAGCTGCTCTACGACCGGCCCTTCACTGACAATAACAAGGTGCGCGTTGCCGGGCCGTTCACCGTCGAGAGCCTGTCACCACACCGGATTGTCGCTTCGGATCAGGCCGACGATCTGGCCGATGCGCTCGACGCGGCGGAGGGTCGCCGCAAGCGGACCGGCGCGCCAAAGGTCGATTTCGCGCAAGTGGTGATCGAACATCTGAAATCGGCGGGCGTTCACCAGTCGGCAAAGGGCGACAAGATCGCCTTCGACAGCGTGACCCCGTGGCCGGGCAAATGGATCGGTGCCGAAGCGCGCTTTATGGAAGGGGAGCAAATGCGCCGCGCGGCCGTGTTGATCGGTCCCGAATACGGGACGCTGGTCCGCAACGACCTGACCGCTGCCGCGCGCGAAGCCGTCGATACGGGGTTCGACGTCATGATTGCCGTCGCCTTCAACTATGACGCGCATTCCGCCGAACTCGAGCGGCTGGGGCCGCTTCCCATATTGAAGGCGCGGATGAACCCCGATCTGCACATGGCGGGCGAGCTGAAAAATACCGGCAAGGGCAATTTGTTCGTGATCTTCGGCGAACCCGACATCGATGTCGTCGAAGCGGGCGAAGGTCAGTTGCAGGTCAAGGTCAACGGCGTGGATGTCTATGACCCTAACACCGGCGACATCCGCTCGGGCGACACCCGCGATGTCGCCGCGTGGTTCATCGACACCGATTACAACGAAGAAAGCTTCTTCGTTCGTCACGCCTATTTCCTCGGCGCGAACGACCCCTACAAATCGCTGAAAACCGCCCTGCGGGCCGAAATCGACGAAGATGCCTGGGCAACGCTCTACAGTGACACCTCGCGCCCCTTCGACCGCCCGAAATCAGGCGCGATTGCGGTGAAGGTGATCAACCATTTCGGGGATGAGGTGATGAAGGTATATCGGGTTTAGGGGGGGATGCACAAATGTCAGCGACGGTAGAATGGTACCCAAAAATCAAGGATGTCAGTCTTGCGCTTGCCGTCCGCGAAGCAGGTTTCGATCTCACCATGTTCGACGATTATTCGGAGAGCACTCAATCAGAAATCCGCAAGCGAGCGATAAAAATCGTGCTGCGAAACATATCGGATAGCTTTGAGGAGGAAGCCGGACGACCTTTAGAAGAGGTAAAAAAGGGCGTCTACGTTATTTGTATCTCAAGTCCTTTCACAGTCGGGTACGAACGAGGATGCAGCGAGATAGTTTACATTGGGATCGGCAAGATATCGTCGAGGCTCGAATCACACTTCAATAACAGCCTATTCGAATTGATGATGAGCGTCGCTGGCGCGAATTTTGACTTTTATCTCACCGAGCCAAAAGGTTCACCGAGTGACCTATACTATAAGCATATTGAATATATGCTGCTCGATAAATTTCAGCAAAAGCATGGAACATACCCGCTGCTTAACACCAATGCAGGCAGCAAGAAGGAGTTCGAGGGTGCAGGCAAGGGCTGGGATAAGCCGTTGAAAGGATCGGGCAAGAAGCCAATTTGGGAACTTCGTCCTACACGCCATTCCTATTTTGCGGACCTCGACTGACTTGAACCTCCTCCTCGCCGACAGCTTTACAGCCGCGCTTGCGCGCCTGCCCGCCAATGAAGCCAAGGCGGTCAAGACGACGGTCGTCGATCTACAAATCGACGCCGCAGCGCCCGGATTGCAGATGCACCGCATCGATAAGTCGAAGGACGCGAATTTCTGGTCAGTACGTGTCGGCCGCGACCTGCGGCTGATCGTCCACAAAACTGCGGCATCAATGCTGGTCGCCTATGTCGATCACCACGATAAGGCCTATGCCTGGGCCGAACGGCGGCGGATCGAAGCGCACCCGACGACGGGCGCAATGCAGATCGTCGAGGTGCGTGAGCGCGTCGAAGAATTGGCGCTGCCCTATGTGGAGCCGGTCGTTGCCCCAACCGCCGCTGCGTCTTTGCCAACGCTGCTGTTTGCCAAGCTTGACGAGGCCGCGCTGCTCTCAATCGGCGTGCCGACCGACTGGCTCGCTGACATTCGCGCAGCGACCGAAGACGATTTCCTCGATATCGCGGCACACCTCCCCGCCGAAGCCGCCGAAGCGCTTTTACAATATGCCGATACGGGCCGATTGGTCGTTCCGCCAGCGCCGCCGACGGCAGACCCGCTCGCGCATCCCGATACGCAACGCCGTATCCGGCTCGTTACAGGCGAAGAAGAACTACGCCAGGCACTCGATTACCCGTGGGACAAATGGGGCGTGTTCCTGCACCCGTCACAAGCCGCTGTGGTTGCGCGGCGGTTCAACGGACCCGCACGGGTCTCAGGCTCGGCGGGCACCGGCAAGACTGTCGTTGCGCTGCATCGTGCGGTGGCGCTCGCGCGCGCCAACCCGTCGGCGCGCATCCTGCTGACAACGTTTTCCGAACCGCTTGCGACGCAACTTGCGGCGAAGCTCCGCGTGCTGGCTCCCGAAGCCGGCGGTATCGTGCCCCGTATCACGGTCGCCGATTGGGCGTCGGTGGCAGACGAATTGTTTCAGCTCATGCATGGTCGCAGGCCACGCATCGCAAACGCCGCCGTCATCGCCGAACTCATCGCAGCTGCGGCGTCCTCGGGCGATGTGCGCGGCTTTGCACCACGCTTTTTGGAATCCGAATGGACGAACGTTATCGATGCGTGGGGCATCTCCGACCGCGACGCCTACGCCCGCGTTCCGCGCCTCGGCCGCCGCGCGCCCCTCGGGCCGAAGCAGCGTGCTCGGCTATGGCCCGTGTTCGAAGCGGTAGCGAAAGGGCTTTCCGACCGCGACCTCATGACGCGCGCGCAGGTCGCCCGTGCAGTGGCTGCGCACTATAGCGGTTTAACTACCAAGCCGTTCGCCTACATTGTCGTGGATGAGGCGCAAGACCTCGGCCCCGCCGAATTGACGATGCTTGCGGCCCTCGATCCCGGTGGCGACAATGCACTGTTCTTCGCGGGTGACCTCGGTCAGCGTATCTTCCAGCATCCATTTTCATGGACCTCGCTGGGCATCGATGTCCGTGGCCGCTCGGCAACGCTCAAGGTCTGCTACCGCACCTCGCGGCAAATTCGCGCGGTTGCCGATGGCCTGCTGCCGCCCGCCATTCGCGACGTCGATGGCAATGAGGAGGAGCGAAGCGGAACGGTATCGGTATTCGAGGGGCCTGCGCCTGTCGTCGTCATCGCTGCCACCGTCACGGAGGAAGCCGAGCGTGTTCGTCTCTTCGTCAAAGACGCCTTGGCTGACGGGATTGAGGGGAGCGAGATCGGTATATTCGTGCGCGATGCCGACCTGCTTAGCCGCGCACGCACCGCGACGGACGGCCTCGATGCCAATCTCCAGCTTGCCGTGATGCACCTGGCCAAAGGGCTCGAATTCAAAGCTGTCGTCGTGATGGCGTGCGACGAAGACATATTGCCTTTCGGCCCGCGCATTGCAGCGGCATCCGATGAAGGCGAACTCAACGATATTTATGAGACCGAGCGCCAGTTGCTCTACGTCGCCGCAACACGGGCTAGGCAGCATTTGCTCGTCACGGGCGTGTTGCCTGGCTCGGCGTTTCTAACTGATTTGATGCCACCACCGATCAGCTGAATTTCAGCATAGGTTATCCAAGGCCTGCGGTCTGCGACTTTTGCGCAACGTGATCTAAAGACGCGGGATTACTGCTCGCGACCTGCCTTTCACCCGCCCGTTCCCTTATGCCAGAGTCGAGCTTCGCCCGGTCGTCCGTGTAAACAGCCGCACTGTTGCGCGCCCGCGACACGGCCACATAAAGCATCTTCTGATCGACAAGATTGGTCGCCTTACTGTCGGCATGGATCAGCACATGGTCGGCGGTCCGGCCCTGCGCCGCAAAGGTCGTTTCGACATAGGCATGGCGGATATGCTGATCGCGCGGCGCGTCGAGCGAGAGCGTCTGCTCTCGACCGTTTGCAAGCGAGACGGTCGCTGTGCGTTCGGCGGTATCGACGCCAGTTACGGTCCCACGAAGCCCGTTGATCCGACCGGATTCGCGGTCATTGCGTGTGAACTGGATGCGGTCGCCGGTTTTCAGCTCCAATGTCTGCGCTTCGAATGCCTCGCTCTTGCCCACGCCCCATTGCCGCAAGCGCCAAACGATTGTCTCGCCGCCTTGGCCCCGAAGGCTGATTGCCGCCTTGGAGACATCAACTGCTTCTATTTGATATGCCGTGCCTCGCATCACGCCCTTGTCGGCATAGTCGCGGGTGAAGCGCACAACGTCTCCGCGTTCGTAGCTCGATGGATCGCG
>JANPIQ010000135.1:0-6922 GCA_031425075.1 Sphingomonadales bacterium | reverse complement strand
TTTTGGGCAGGGGAGTTTGTCAATTCGTTCGTGATGGCGCGGATGAAAATCTGGACACAGGGGCGTCACCTGTGGACGCGGACGATCGGCTCAACCTTCTTTGGGCAGGCAGTGGACAGTGCGATTTTCTATCCCGTGGCGTTCCTTGGCGTTTGGGATACGGGTGACGTGATCACCGTGATGGTGACAAACTGGGGCCTGAAAGTCTTGTGGGAGGTCGTGCTGACGCCGGTAACCTATCAGGTGGTCGGCTCGCTCAAACGGCATGAAGGTGTCGAGATCTTCGACGAAGCCACGGACTTTACGCCGTTCAAAGTGTCCAACTGATACAAAAACTCCGGCCAGCGAGGCTGACCGGAGCAAGGCTCTGGGATGGGGAGGGAGTTCCCGAACGACGGTTGACCTCAGCGTGCCTTGTCGTTGCACTTGGCAAGGTCTTCATCGCTGAACGTTACGCCATTTGCGGTGAAGCTTGCCAGCTTGCCAACCTTTTTGGCGGCCTGCGCACAGACGATCGCCGGACGGCTGGTCGCCTTGGATGCAACACAACTTCCGTCATTGCACTTCCAAAGGGTCGATTCACCAGTGACGACGGTGCTCACCGAAACGGCTGCGGCTGGCGTCAGGCGGTAACCGCCACCGGTTTGAGCGTAGGATGGCGACGCGGCGGTAAACAGGAACGCAGAGGCGGCAGTTGCGGCAACGGCGGTAATGAGACGGTTCATGGGGAGATCCTTTCAATCAGTTGCGAATCACTACCTACCGATTAAGGTTGCAAGTTGCAACTAGAAACTTATAATTTTTTTTGCATGTTGCGCTGATTCGGATAGGCTACGGCAAAAGAGGTTGAGGATGATGAAACTGCGCGAACCGCTCGAAGAGCTTGCCGAATGCAGCCTTTCTGCCGCACTTGAAGTGATGGGGGAGCGCTGGTCGTTTCTGATTCTGCGTGCGTCGTTCAATGGCCTACATCATTTCGAAGAGTTTCAGGCGACGCTGGGCATCGCGAGGAATATCTTGGCCAATCGCCTGGGGCGTCTCGTGCAGCATGGCATTCTTGCGCGGACGCCTATGCCCGACGATAGACGAAAAATCGAGTATCGTTTGACGCAAAAGGGCTCAGAGTTGCTCCCGTCGATGCTCGCATTGCGTCAGTGGGGCGAAAAGTGGGAAAGCGGCTTTCCGTCGACACCCGTCCTTGTCGATGCGCGAGACAATCAGCCGATCCGGCGCATCGCAATCCACTCGCATGACGGGCGCGAGCTGCCCTATAACGAATTGCTGTGGATGCACACCGAAGATGTCAAACCACTTGGCCAAACGACCGTTCAGCTTGTTTCCAAAGCTGCGTAACCGCCCAACGTTCGGTGTCAGCCTTCGGTGTCGCCGCCCAAATTCTGATTGCGCGGCGGCGCCGCGGCAGTCAGCCGAAGTGCTTCGGCTGACTGGCTGAGTGATCCCAGTTCATCGGGAGCATCGTCATCTTCGAGCTGGACGCGCTGTAATGACGAAATGATCGCATCCTGCATTTCTTCAGGAACGACAGTTTCTTCAGCAATTTCGCGCAATGCCACCACAGGGTTTTTGTCGCGATCACGGTCGATCGTGAGTTCTGCTCCGCCCGAAATCTGACGCGCACGCTGCGCCGCAAACAGCACCAGGTCAAACCTGTTACCGACCTTGTCGATGCAATCTTCTACTGTAACGCGCGCCATCGACTTCGCTCCAAAAATTAGCATCGGCAAACAGATGTTTCCGGGAGGACAGCGCGCTAATGGCACAGACCAAAAATGTCAATTGCGGGGATGGGGTTGCGGTGACTCGGTCGCTCTGGGATGGCATTGCGCATGCCGCTTTCTCCTTCCTATGCAATGATCGAGGCAGAGATCGAAGGCAATCGGCTTCGTTACGTGTTTGACCCGTCGGCCAGGCTTTTGCTCCTGATCGAGGCCATCGATGCGGCACAGGACAGGCTGCAGATTTACTATTATATTTACGCTGATGGGCGCGCGGCCCGCTGGCTGAACGAGCGACTGCTTGCCGCAATGAACCGGGGCGTTCGAGTCACGCTGCTCGTCGACGGGTTCGGTACCGAAGACCAGCCCCAATCGCTGTTCCAACCGCTGATCGATCGTGGGGCCGAGTTTGCCAGATTTTCGCCAAAATATGGTCGACGATATCTTATTCGCAATCACCAGAAAATGCTCATATCGGACCGCAAAACCGCCATTATAGGCGGCTGTAACATCGAAGACAGTTACTTCTATCCAACCGAGGATGGGCAATGGTGGCACGATATGGCGATCCGTATCGACGGACCCGCTGCGGGGCGGCTGGCTGCATATTATGATGATTTTGCCCGCTGGATGTTTTCAAAAAAACCCAAACTTCGAACGTTAAATGCCATATTGCGGCGTCACAGCGACAAGGTTGGTGCTGTAAGGTGGCTGTTCTCAGGCCCGTTTCCACGATTAAGCCCGTTGACACGTCAGATGCGTAGCGACCTCCACACGGCTACGCGGATCGATATGGTCTTTGCCTATTTCACGCCCAACTGGGGATTTTTGCGCAAACTGCGCCGGGCGGCACAGCGGGGAGGGTTTCGTCTGGTGACAGCCGCCAGCTCCGATAACGAAACCACGATTGCCGCGGCGCGATACTGCTATCCCGGACTGCTCAAACGCGGGGGTGCCATTCACGAATATACGGCAGCACGTCTTCACGTGAAGTTGTCGGTGGCCGACAATGCCGTTTTTGCAGGGTCACCCAATTTCGACATGAGAAGCCTGTATCTCAATACCGAAATTGCGTTGCGAGTAGAAGACAAAGATCTAGCCGATCAGTTGCGCCGAATCGTTGATCAGCACATTGATGCTTCAGACCACATCACGGCAGCAATATTCAAATCTCGTACCAATTTGGTCATCCGGATGAAACGGCTGATTGCGTTTCTTGTCATAACAATTCTCGATTACCGCCTGGCGAGCGGACTCAATCGCAGTGGCGATTGACGTCTTCCTTCCACGCCCAGAAAAGCCAGCAGGGGGGAATATTCCAGTATTCCACCGCCTGATCAATCCTATCGGCAAATGGCTGAAGATAATTCCGTGCCTTGGCACGAAACTGATAGACGAGAAATGCACCGCCGGGTCGCAATGTCGCAAAAGTCGCCTTGGCTATGGCGGGGCCAACGCCCTCGGGCAGCGTGGAAAATGGCAAGCCCGACAGAACGTAATCGGCATGATCGAAGCCGCTGTCTTTCACAATTTGTTCCACATCGGCGGCAGAGCCAAGGATTGGCCGGAACCGCTGATCGGTGAAATGGCGTGACAGATAATCGATGAACTCCGGATTGGTATCGATCGCAATGTAGGTAGCGTCCGGGGTCAGGCGATCGAGAATATCCTGACTAAACGTACCGACTCCGGGGCCGTATTCCACAAACAGTCTCACCGATTTCCAATCGACTGGAGCGAGCATCTTCCTGATGAGTGCTCCCGATGACGGAATGATCGATCCGACCATCACCGGGTTGGCGACAAACCCCTTGAAGAACATGAACCAAGGGCGTGGGGGCTTTTTGCGGTGCGCCGAGAGCGTTTTTGCAGAGGGAAGTGTCATGCGGGATCCAGTGTCGTTGCGCCAAAACCCAATCGCAGTGTGGCGCGTGCCTCGCAAGGAAAATTGCTGAAACGCCGCCCGGTTCCTTGCAGTCCCGCCGTGGCTGGGTATCGCTTTATCGATGAAATCGACTCGGGCGGGAAAAGTAGCGGTCATTTTTACATCGCAACGGATCGATGACGATCATGCGGCTTATCGCGCGGCATCGCTTGCGATGGAAGCACTGGCCAGCGGTCAATCGGGATATTCCGGAATGGTGGCAGCCCGCGGAGAAGATGGATTTGGGATTACCGTGAGCTATTGGGACGATGAAGCCAGCGCCGTGCAATGGCGCAATCATCCTGAACACGCCGCGATCCGGGAACGAGGCCGGGGCGTCTGGTATGACAGCTATACCGTCGAAGTTGCGAGCATTTCGCGTAACTATGCCTGGAACAGGCATGACTGACATACGCGCGCGCAACCGCGACTTTGCCATTCTATTTCTCGTCATGCTGATTACCGGCGCGGGGAATACCGCGCTGCAATCGGTGCTTCCCGCGATCGGGCGGACGTTGGAGGTGCCCGACAGTGTCATCGCGACGATCTTTTCGATTTCTGCGCTGCTTTGGGTGTTCTCGGCCCCATATTGGGCAAAACGGTCCGACCGGCAGGGACGACGGAACATGGTGCTGCTGGGAAGCGCAGGGTTCACGGTTTCGACGTTGCTGGTCGGGGTGCTTCTCTACGCCGGTATCGCCGGGTGGGTAACGCCGATCGTCGCCGTTCTGGGCGTTGTTGTGTCGCGGATGATCTTCGGCACATTCGGGTCGGCTGCGCCTCCTGCAGCGCAGGCCATTATCGTGCTGCAAACGCCGATTGAAGAACGGACCAAAGCGCTATCGTTGCTCAGTTCGGCATTCGGGCTTGGCACATTGCTGGGGCTGGGGCTCGCCCCCTGGCTCGTCTTGCCTGTCGTTGGCCTTGCAGGTCCTCCATTTGCGTTTGCGCTGATTGGCGCGATCACGCTGTTCCTCATCGCGCGCTATCTTTCCGAAGACCGACCCGAAACAGGACGCAAAGGTGCAAACTTCAGCTATCCGTCGATTGGTGGCGCGCCTGCGGGTGCGAATATTGCTGCGGCAGAAGCCGAACCTGTCGGCGACAATCTGGCGATGCGTGATCCCCGCATCTGGCCGTGGATGCTGTCCGGGCTGGTGATGGGTCATGCGCAGGCGATGACCGGTTCGGCGATGGGCTTCCTCGTGATCGATCGTTTGAGCCTTTCGGTAACAGAATTTGCCACACAGCAATCGATCGGCCTTGTCCTGATGGCAGGCGCTGGGGCGGCGTTGCTGGTGCAATGGGGGATTATCCCCCTGCTAAACCTGAAACCGCGCACGATGTTGCTCGTCGGAATCGGGATTTCTGCAGCTGGGCTTTTCGCCAACGCATTCGCTTCCGACCTTTATTCTATCGCAACAACCTATGCATTGGCATCGGCTGGTTTTGGCTTTACCCGGCCCGCGTTTACGGCGGGCTCGTCGTTTGCGGTCAGTCGGCGGCTTCAAGGGCTGGTTGCCGGGCGAGTTACGTCGGTCAACGGCGCGTCATTCATTCTGGGGCCCACAATCGGCGTGGGACTATATTCGCTGTGGGGTCCGCTGCCCTATCTTGTCGCCGCAATCGTCATGCTCGCAATGATCCCTTATGTTCTCACCAAGATCAGACCTTCTGACCTCGAGGGCTCATCATCCCTTCACTGACAAAACCGATCGATAAAGGTTTGAACGCTTCGGTTTTCAGCTTGGAACGGATCAGCTCATATTCGCGCTCCATTTCGGGCGTGACCGAGGCGCGCGTATCTTTAAGCGCCGCATCGAAATGTGCAGCAGTCACCTTTTTGGCCTCCATCGACGTTCGAAGTGCGCACAGTCCTGCCCGTCGGGTCAGGTCTTCTAGGTCGGCGCCAGTAAAATTGTCCGTGCGCGCGGCCAAATTGGCAAGATCGACGTCCTTTGCGAGCGGCATGGCCTTGGTGTGGATTTTCAGGATATGCTCACGCCCTGCCTTGTCTGGCACCGGCACATAGATCAACTCGTCGAGACGCCCGGGCCGCATCAACGCAGGATCG
Source organism: Sphingomonadales bacterium (assembly GCA_031425075.1). Classification (GTDB taxonomy): domain Bacteria; phylum Pseudomonadota; class Alphaproteobacteria; order Sphingomonadales; family Sphingomonadaceae; genus Aquisediminimonas. The sequence goes on along the minus strand of JANPIQ010000135.1, from coordinate 1,188 downwards.
ATCAGCGTTGGCCGATTGGTGGCGCCAATCACGACCACCGATTGCAGATCTTCGATCCCGTCCATTTCGGCAAGGATCGTGTTGACGACCCGCTCGGTAACCTGTGGTTCTCCTCCGCCCCCACCTCGCGCAGGGACAAGGCTATCCATTTCGTCGATGAAGATAACGCAGGGCGCAACTTGCCGCGCGCGCGCGAACAGGCGGCTGATCTGTTGTTCGCTTTCTCCATACCATTTCGAAAGAAGGTCCGATGAACGCGTCGATATGAAATTGGCTTCGGCTTCGCGCGCGACAGCTTTGGCAAGCAAAGTCTTGCCTGTGCCCGGCGGGCCATAGAGCAAAAAGCCCTTCGCAGGCCGAATGCCCAATCGCCGAAACGCCTCGGGGTTTTTGAGCGGCAGTTCGACTCCCTCCTGCAACCGCGTTTGGGCATCTCCCACGCCGCCAATGTCAGCCCAGCGCACATTGGGCACCTGCACCATGACTTCGCGCATTGCAGAGGGCTGGACGCGCTTGATTGCGGCAAGAAAATCGTCCCGCGTCACGCAGAGGGCGTCGAGCACCTCGGGCGGTATCGTCGATGTACCCAGATCGAGCTGCGGCATGATCTGCCGGACGGCTTCGATGGCGGCCTCACGAGTGAGCGCGGCAAGATCCGCCCCGACAAAGCCGTATGTTGTGCGCGCAAGTTCCTGAAGATCGACGGTATCGCCCAATGGCATACCACGTGTATGAATGCCGAGCACTTCGCGCCGCCCGCGTTCATCGGGAACGCCGATCACGATTTCGCGATCGAACCGGCCAGGGCGACGCAGTGCCTCATCAATCGCATCGGGACGGTTTGTCGCAGCAATCACGACAAGGTTCGCGCGTGATTCAAGGCCGTCCATCAGGGTCAGCAGCTGTGCAACCAGACGCTTTTCAGCTTCGCCCGTCACATTGCTGCGCTTGGGCGCAATCGAATCGATTTCATCGATGAAGACAATGCTCGGAGCAGCCTTGGTCGCGCGTTCGAACACAGCCCGCAGCTTCTTTTCGCTTTCGCCATAGCCTGACCCCATGATTTCCGGGCCGTTAATCAGGAAAAATTCGGCCGAACTTTCGTTTGCGACCGCGCGCGCAAGTCGCGTCTTCCCGGTGCCGGGCGGGCCGTGAAGCAAAACCCCTTTTGGAGGATCGACGCCGAGC
>JANPIQ010000134.1:0-5033 GCA_031425075.1 Sphingomonadales bacterium | reverse complement strand
GTGGCATTGATCCCCTCGTTCTCGCCGGCAGCGACAATATCGAGGATCGGATCGGGCGGGCTCTCGCCGCGAAAACGGATCACGCCGCGTGAAAGCTCAAAGCGCTTGCCCGCAAATTCATAGCCCCCGCGAACCAGATTGGCCTCGCCAAGAATACTCGGGGTGGTGATGTTGCCGCCTATCTCAAGGTTGGCGCGCCATTCGCTCTCGATTCCCAAACCGGTAACTTCGACGCGGCCCGGTGCGCGCGCCTTGATCGCAAATCGCCACGGCGCAGCAGCCTCCCGAACCTGACGACGACCCAAATCGCCGTTGATTTCACGCACCCGGATCAACGGCACAGCCGCCGCCGCGGTCGCACGCCCGAGCCGGAACGCGCTCCGATCGAGCACCACATCACCGGCAATCACGCCGCCGTCCGGCGTCGATTTCAGGCTCAACGGTCCTGTTATCGTTGCGGCAATATCGTCACGCGCCAGCAGCACGGCGCGTTCGGCTTGAAGCGTCAGATCCATCCCCAGCCCGCCCGCAAAGCTGAATCGGCCCTGTCCGCTGACGCTGCCATTGCCCGCTTTGGCCGACATCGCGTCGATGCGCAGTTCAGAGCCGCCAAACCGCCCCGTTGCGGTGACATTGGTCAGCACCATGCCCGTCGCGGCACTTTCGATCCGTGCGTTGGTGGTTTTTACAGCACCCCTGATCTGGGGATTGCGCAACGACCCGGTCACATCGGCACCGATTTGAACGGGACCAGCCACGTCGAAGCCTTCCACGCCGGTTAGCCGCCACAACGTGTCAGCTGAACCGTTGAACCGCAACTGCGCGAACAGCGCGCCCGCCATCAGGCCATCGGCACCGCTTCCAGAAGGCGTGATGCGGATCTGCCCCCGCCCGATCGTTTGCCCCCCGCTGACTGCGATGGCGCGTGCTGCGGCACTTCCCGGATTCATAACACCTGTAATGCCGACATCGACCGGTCTTGACGACAGCACCAGTCCAGACCGAGTCAGACCGCGCACCTTCATATCGATCCGTCCGCTGGCACGCCCATCGGACGGCAAACGATAGGCGAGCGTCCCGTTCGCAATTCCCCCCAATCCCAACTGCGGTGAAAAAATGTTCAGCACCGTCAGCGGCATCTGGCGGACAGTGGCGTCGACTTCGGTTGCCTTGTCTCCTAACAAACCGGAAAGTCGGGCTTCACCACCGGCAAAGCTGAGACCCACGGGCTGAAGCCGCCATCCACCCGCTTCACGACTGATGACCGCTGCCGACTGCAGCGCAACCGGTTTCCGGTCCACACTTCCGCTTCCGACCAACTGGATTCGATCGGGGGAAATTTGTGCAACCGTTTGGAATTCGAAATCGCGCCCGCGTGTGCCCGCAAAAGAAGCGCGCACTTCACCTGTTCCGCTGCGCAGCTTGATGTTGCCAGCCGCCCGCGCCAGCGTCAGATTTCCACGCTGGAGGCCTTGCGCCGTAAAGCTGCCATCGATCGTCGTTCCGCGCGGATCTAGCAGAATCACACCGTCGAACTGACCGCGCCGCACGCCAAGCAGCGGCGGCCCCGCCAATTGTGCATCACGTGCGCGCAAATTCGCCGTGATCTGCTGGATGCCGCCAACAGGAACAAGGCCGAGCGTTCCGGAAATTCCACTTCCCGCCAGCGTCAGCCGCCCCTCAAGACCACCTGTGCGTGCAACCAAAATGCCACTGGCTTCGAGCCCGGAGGCATTGAGGCTGGCGATGCGGATTGCGGGCGGCCCGCCGCCCGGCAACACGATCGCGCCGTTTCCGCTGAAGGGGCCGATCATCGATCCGCCCCGCGCAGTCCAGACAAAGCCTTGCGGATTGGGATCGAGCCGAAGACGAACATCGCGCAGCCCCGCCGCCTGATTGGGGCTGGCCAGCAGCAGATCGATCTGTGGCCGGGTGATATCGCCGTTGAGCGCAAGCTTGAACGGGCCATATGTCGCCTGCCGCCCGCTGCCCTCAACCACAAACCGCCCATTGGCCAACCGCACGCCCCGACCCTTTAGAGTCAAGGCCGGGGCCTTGATCGTAAGATCGAACAGCCGGAGATTGCCATCGATCCCACGTTCAAGCCCGGTTTCGAGATACGGCAAGCCGCCAGCCACGCCTGCAAGAAACGCATTATCGAACCGGCGCACCCATGCCTGTGCCCGCCCCAGCACGCGCGTCCCGCGCCCGTTCATACCCGGCACGACCTTCAATTCGCTCTTCACATCGACGATGCCAAGCCCGGGGATGAGATACCGGTTCAACTGTCCGGCCAGCCCGATATCATAACGTCCGGTTTTGAGATCGATCAGCAGTGCAAGCCTGCCCTGCAACTTATCCGACCTCAGCGCGAGCCCATCGCCTGTGATCAGCGTGTCAGTCGCGCGGAGCACACCGTTGATGCTCAAATTGCGCAGGATACCGCCCGCCACATCGCCTAGCCCTGTCACCCGCGTAGCTGTAAGGGCAATGGGCACCGCGATTGGCGACCCGCCGAGCCGTCCGCGCCCTGAAGCACGAACCTGCTCAATCCCAGTTGCGTCGAACTGGACCTGCGGCGCGGTAAGCAGATAATCGAACGCCGCCGTCGCAAACGGCCCGTTGAGACGTGCACGCAGAACGATATTACGCCCGCGCATGTTGGCAAACAAAAGTTTGGGGTCATTTAGGCGGACCGAGATTTCTTCGCCATCGAAGCGGTTTTCGGCGAGATCGGCGATACCGCGCGTATCGATCGTCAGGGCCTGCGACGTCAGCTGCAGCCGGTGCGCCAGCCGACGTTGCGTCAGCTGAGCCTCCCCACGAACGCGAACGAGCGGCGCGGTCAGTTGCTGCACGCGCCCTTGTGTTACACCCTGCAGCGTCAGTCGCCCGTCAAGACCGAACCGGCCTCGATCAGCCGTCAAAACCAGATCGGCCACCGGAGCGCCATTGGCTGTGGCGCGCGCGCTGCCCTGCCATCGCTGCCAGCTGCCATCACCAGTAACGACCAGCCCTGTCGCCTGCGTCGTGCCGAGCATCTGGCCGAATATGCCTCCCGCCGGCGCAGCCAAGGAAGCCTCGACATCGAACTTGTCAGCATCGGGGGCAGCATCGAGCACGAGGTTCAGACGGTCACCTGCCGATGCGCTGGCCGCCAGCCGGACCATTGCGCGCCCATCGCGAATGTCTGCCGAGCCCGCAACCTTGCCCGTTCGTGCAGCGCCGGCAATCCCTTTGGCGATATCGAGCCGCACAATGTCGAATCTACCAACCCGGATATCAAAGCCGGGCAAAATGGGGGCTTCGGGATCGCCCGGATTGAGTTTTGGCAACCGTAGCAAATTGGCCTGCGCGATATTTAATTGATCGATATCGAGCGCACCTGCAAGAAACCAGCGCCACGGCTTCCAGTCGAGCCGCGCATCTCCTGTCGTCAGGAAGACACCCTGGGGATCCGAAAGGCGCACCTGACGCAATCGCGCCTTGCCATAAATCGAGCCATCGATCCGGCCAATCTCAATCCGCAGCCCCGACTTGATCGACAATTCGGCGATGCGATCGACGATGAATCGCCGCCCGATGCTTGTATCGGCAACGAGCAGCAGCGCTGCCGAGAACAGCGTGATCGCGGCAATACTAATTCCAACCCAGCGCAGAATCCGCATCTAAAATGCCTGACCGAGCGAGACATAGATCGCAACAGGCGAATCGCCGCGCCGTGGATTGACCGGCGTGGCAACGTCGATGCGGATCGGACCGAACGCCGAATGGTATCGCGCGCCTATGCCCGCGCCGTACCGGAAGCCTGACAATCTGGGGGTCGATGTATTATAGACATTGCCGCCATCGATGAACGGCACCACAGCGAATACGCCCAACCGCACACGTGCTTCTAACGAAAAATCGATCAGCGAGCGTCCACCGACAGGCTCGTTGAAGACATCTCGCGGCCCCACGCGTTGCAACCCATAGCCTCGGATCGAGCCGCCGCCACCTGCGTAGAGCCGCCGAGACGGGGCGATAGACAGCGTCTCTGCGCCGACGATCGTGCCCGCCCGGACACGCGCTGCAACCACGACAGAATCACGCACCGGGAGATAGGTGCTGCCATCGATCTGCGCACGCACATATCCGAAGGTTCCCGATTGAAATGACAATTCGGGCGCGACCCGGGCGTTGAGCCGAAATCCGCGTGTCGGATCGAGCAAATTGTCTGACGTGTCATAACCAACCGAGCCCGACAACGCACCGATGAAAAAGGTCTTGCGCCCACCGCCGACGATTTTGCGGATATCGCGTTCGTCAGACGCCAGCAGCTCGAACCCGCCGCTCCAGGTCCAGCGCTTCTGCCACAAAATCGTGGACACGCGTTCAAGACTAACGCCAATCTCGACCGTCCGGGCATCGAATGCGTCTCGGTTAAGATTGCTTGCAATGAGGCGCGCATTGAGGATGTGATCGCGTTTGCGAAAATTGGATTGCCGCAGAATGGCACCAGCATATTGCTCCTGCGTGCCAGCGACACCGCGCAAAGTGACAGCGCCCTCGGGTCGCAACAAGTTGCGATGCGTCCAGCTCACCTCAGCGCGGAACCCCTCGCCCGATCCATAGCCGAGCTCGCCCGCTATGGTCCGCGGCGGCGCGCGATCGAGCGTCACCGCAATATCGGCGAGCGTTGAATCGCTCGCGGGAACGGGCTCAGCCTGCGACACCGAAACAAGGCCGGTTGCCACCAGCGCCCGCTTAAGATCGTCAATCATCGTCTGGTCGTAAATTTCACCGCGCTTGATCCGTGAGATCGTCGCGACATGCTTCGATCCGAACGGAGGACGTGCGCCCTTGACTATGAATTGGCCGATCCGCCTTTGCCCGCCCGGATCGACCTTGAGCGCCAGTGTTGCCGACTGCGCGTCATGATCGACGACGACATCGGGCTCGTTGACCTTGGCGAAAGGATAGCCTTGCGCCTTGATCATGGTTTCAAGCGCCACTTGCCCCGTGATCACATCGATTGAATCGACTGGCCCCTT
>JANPIQ010000133.1:0-5603 GCA_031425075.1 Sphingomonadales bacterium | reverse complement strand
CGTGTGCGCGTGATTGGCTCGGCGCAGGTCGATATTGCTAAAGGACGTGCCGTCAGCGCATTTGCGAGTGGCAGTGCAGAAGCGCTCGATGACTTAGTGGTCGAGGTAATCGATCGCGAATTGATCGTTCAGCCGCGCGCGCGCGTGGCCTCAACCTGGTCGGGCAATGGTGGGCAGCCAGCGCGCGTGCGCATCACCGTTCCGCGTTTGATGGCAGTGCGTGTGTCGGGCAGCGCGAGCGTGACTGCGGCGGAACTTGTTGGAGCGTCGGTCGCTATGGGTGTCACCGGCTCCGGTCGGCTCGACGTCAAATCGGCGGTCGCCGATCGCGCGACACTCGGGCTGACTGGGTCTGGCACGCTGATTGTGAATGGCAGGGTCAAATCGCTGGCCGCGGCCATTCGCGGTTCGGGGCGCATCGAAGCTGCCACTTTGACGGCAGACGACCTGACCGTTTCGGCAGCAACGTCTGGTGATTTTTCGGCAACCGCAATTCGCAGTGCCGCGATTACCTCATCCGGCTCGGGCACCGTGATCATATTGGGGCAAGCGGCGTGCACCGTTTCTAACACCGGCTCAGGAGAGGTTCGCTGCGGCCGATAAGATGTCGGCGCGGTCTCAAATAATCCCCAGATCGGACAATTTGCCGGTCAATTCTGCCGGCATGGCATCGGCGCCTTCGAACGAGTCATATAAGTCGCTCGGTGCGTCTTTGGGCTCAAGGTAGCGCCAGCCTTGATGTGCGCGTTTCGGGCGCGGAGCAACACGGATAACCTGGGCTTTCGTGATGATATCGATCTTGCCGCCATCTGCATCGCGGAACCCAACGATAAGCGCGCGCGCGACAATCTGATGCTTGATGATCCAGAACATCGACCCGCCGTCGAGAATTGCAGCATGACGTTTAGGTAAATATCGCGTCGTGAGGTTGATCTCTCCGCCGACCGCGCGCTGGTCGACAATTGTTTCGAGATCGGCAAGACTGTCACACCCAAAGGCAACGCGACTCATATGAAGCATTAGCCGGTCAACCCCGCGGCCGTCGCCAGCCCTAGAAACGCCAGGAATCCCATTGAATCGGTAATCATCGTAACAAAGATCGATGATGCGACCGCCGGATCGATATCAAATCTGTCAAGAATCACTGGTACCACGACCCCTGCTAGTCCCGCAATCAGCACGTTGACCATTGTTGCTGCCGCGATCACACCACCGAGCTGCGGGTTGCCGAGGAGCAACGCGACGCCTATTCCGATCACCACCGCTACGGTCACGCCATTGAGGAGCGCTACGCGCACCTCACGGGTAATCGTCCGCCACGTATTCGATCGGGTCAACTGATTTGTCGCAATTGCCCGCACCGCGACCGCCATTGTCTGTGTTCCTGCATTGCCGCCGACCCCGGCCACAATCGGCATCAACGCGGCAAGGATTGCCATCCGTTCAATGCTGGCTTCAAAGAAACTGATAATCGAAACAGCGACCATCGCGGTCACTAAGTTGGCGAGCAGCCAGCGCACGCGCGCGCGATAGCTTTCCATTACAGGCTCATTAATGTCGCCATCGCCCGCCCCCGACAGCTTGAGGATATCCTCGCTCGCCTCTGCCTGAATGATGTGGACAATATCATCGACGGTGATCATTCCCACCAGCCGTCCGCCGTGATCGACAACAGCGGCGGAAATCAGCGCATATTTCTGAAACCGAAGTGCCACCTCCTCCTGATCCATATCGACAGGAATCAGCGTTTGTTCGCGCTTCATCACGTCGGCCATTTCAACGGTGCGCGGCGTGCGCAGCACCCAGGAAAGCTGGCATGTGCCAATCGGCTTATGCGCCGGGTCCACTATGAAGACTTCCCAGAAATCGGTTGTCAGTTCGGGATGATCGCGCAGGAAATCGATCGTCTGGCCAACCGTCCAATGTTCGGGCACCGCGACGAGCTCGCGTTGCATCAACCGTCCTGCGGATTCCTCAGGGTAAGACAACGCTTCCTCGATCGCGGCGCGATCATCCGGCGCAAGCTCACGCAGCACCGCCCGCTGCTCATCCTCCTCCATATCCTCGAGCATCGCGACGGCATCGTCGGTATCGAGTTCGGCGGCGATATCGGCGACTTGCCGCGCATCGAGCAGGTCAATCAGGCCTTCGCGGACATAATCGTTAAGCTCGGCGATCACATCCGCATCGACGAGGCCGGCAAGAGCGCGCGCCAATGCAGGACGGTCGGCTGCCGGGGCCAGTTCGAACAGGTCAGCAATATCAGCAGGGTGAAGCGGTGAGACAAGCGCTTGCGCACCTTCATCATCGCCGCGATCCACCGCTGCAAGCACATCGCGCACGAAACCCGAACGGAGATGATCGTCTTCGTCAAGCTGGGGATCAGGCGGCGATTGCGGGGCGAATTCGGTATCGCTCATCCTGCACTCCTTTCCGCCTGATGCGCGCGGCGGCACTAGGCGGATCGCCTGGGCAAGACAAGGCTTTGACTTCGCGTCGCAAACTCCCATGTTGGTACGATGCAGTCACCCTACCTCCTGTCAGTTCTTGACCAGTCGCCGATTGCCGATGGTTCGACCGCGGCTGACGCTATCGGGAACACCGTCGAACTTGCAAAGCTCTGCGACACCACCGGCTACCACCGGTACTGGGTTGCCGAACATCACGCTTCGCCGGCGCTTGCCGGTTGCGCACCAGAGGTTCTGATCGGCCCTCTGGCAATGGCCACGCGGCACATCCGGCTAGGCTCCGGCGGGATCATGCTGCCGCATTATTCGCCGTTCAAGGTCGCTGAAACTTTCAAACTGCTCGCTGCCATGGCTCCTGGACGGATCGATCTCGGGCTGGGTCGCGCACCGGGCAGCGACCAGCGCACCTCGTTTGCGATGCAGCGCGACCGCAGCCGACGGATGCCGGTCGATGATTTCCCGAACAATCTCGCCGAGCTTCTGGCTTATCTTGGCGATGGTTTGCCCGATGACCACCCATTTGCCGCCTTGCGCGATACGCTGCCAACGGGCGGCGGGGCGATCCAACCGTGGCTGCTCGGGTCGTCGACCGATAGCGCGCATTGGGCCGCCGAAGCGGGACTGCCCTATTGCATAGCCGATTTCATTAATTCGGATGGCCTGCCGCAAGGCGAAATTTATCGGAAGCATTTCCGGGCGTCGCGTTGGTTGAGCGAGCCGTATCTGATGGTCGCAACCTGGACGATCTGCGCCGACACACTATCGGAAGCCCATGATCAGGCGATGCCTGCGAGGATGATGTTCGCGCATCTGATCAGGGGCGAGTTCATCTCGGTTCCTTCGGTAGCAGCGGCGCGGCAATGGGCTGAAAGCCGCGTCGATCCTCCGCGCAGCCGGCGAACGACGGTTGGAACCCCCGCGCAGGTGCGCGAGCAACTCGACAAGGTCGCCGCGTTCTATGGCGCGCAGGAAATGATGCTGGTGAATATCATGCACGATCATGCTGCGCGAATGCACAGCTATCGGCTCATCGCGCAGGAATTTGGTCTGGCGGAACCCGCGCTCGCCGCCTAAGGCGCGGCGCAACTTTAAAACCGAAAGGATTGCCATATGGCCGATACACTCACTTTGACACTCGAAACAGGCGATGTGGTGATCACGCTCCGTCCCGATCTGGCACCGAACCATGTAGCGAGAATCAGCGAACTGGTCAGCGAAGGCTTTTACGATGGCGTTGTATTTCACCGCGTCATTCCCGGTTTCATGGCGCAAGGCGGCGACCCGACAGGTCGCGGCACCGGGGGATCGTCCAAGCCCAATCTTGGCCAGGAATTTTCGAGCGAGCCACATGTCCGCGGCACATGTTCGATGGCGCGAACTTCGGATCCCGATAGCGCCAACTGCCAGTTTTTCATTTGCTTTGACGATGCCCGTTTCCTCGACAAGCAATACACCGTCTGGGGCGAAGTGACTGGTGGCATGGAGCATGTCGACACCCTGTCCAACGGCGAGCCACCTGCAAAGCCTGGCAAAATCGTCAAAGCGGCGATTTCCTAGGCGTAAAGCCGGACGAGCCAGTCGTGGAAGATCCGCACTGGCTCGGACCGCAGCATTCGCGGCTTACACACGAACCAATAGCTGTACGGGCTTTCGACGTCGACGTCGAAAATCCGCACCAGCCGTTCGTCATGTGCGTCCTGCAAATGGCTTTGATGCATGAACGCGATGCCGAGCCCCTGGGCGGCCGCCTCAAGCATTAACTGGCCCGAATCGAAATGATCGATCGCGGCCGGCTCAAGATCGGGGCGGCCAAGTTCCTTTCGCCAGGCTTCGAAGGTTTCGGGCATATCTCGGTGAATCAGGACCGTCATTTCGGACATTTGATCGATTTCGGTGATCGCGTGCGGCCCCTGCACCAGGCGTCGCGCGCCGATGGCATACACCGTGTTCCGGTCGAGCCGTCGCGCGTAGAGCGACGGATCGATCTCCCGCGCCAACGCAATTGCAGCATCAAGCCCCTCCCCGAGCCGCGCCACGCTGTGCGCTGCGGTATCGACATCTATGTGAAGTGCCGGGTGCGATTCGCGTAGCTGAGGCAGAAACGGAATGAGCCGCTGCGCTGCGAATAGCGGCAGGACGCCAAGCCGGAGCCGCATGACGGCATTGGGGCTGGTGATCGTTTCTATCGCGTCGGTGAGCGAATCGAGTATCGGCGCGACGATTTGCATCAGTTTTTCGCCATCGGCATTGAGCACGATCGCCTGATGCCGGCGTTCGAAAAGCGTCCGCCCCAAAAATCGCTCAAATGCCTGTATACGGCGGCTCAGCGCTGGGGAAGACAACGCCAGTTCCTCGGAAGCTGCCTTCACAGACCCGGACCTTGCGACATGCACGAACGCCTCAACCCCGGACAATGACGGTAGTCTTCGCATTCATCCCTCCCTGCAACACCATGGCAACAGATTGCAAATTTTGCAATTACGATGCAACATTTCGCACTTGCACAAATTTATGGTGCACTGCACATAAGCTGGGCCTTTCAGGCATCCTCTCCTATCAAACTTTTACAGGCCGTCCTTTCATAGGGCGGCCTTTTTTTGTGTCCCCTCGCAATGTCTTTTTCCAATCCTTATGTCGGAGGCGGGCTGGGAAGGACATGAGTAATGAACGAGATCACCAAACCGGCAACGCGTGTTCAAGTCGCCAATGCAAAGCCAGAGGATAGCGGACAGGGATTTGCTCGGCTTTCACGCCAAACCTTCGCGGCCCTGGGTCTTGCCGAAGGAGATACAATCGAAATCGAGGGCAAGCGCAAGACTACCGCCCGGGCGATTGCGCCTTATGTCGAAGATGAAGGTCTCGATCTTGTTCGACTTGACGGACTGCAACGCATCAACGCCAAGATCGGCACGGGTGAACATGTGCATATCCGGAAGGCCGAATCAAAGCCGGCGCAGCGAATTGTGTTCGCACCTGCGCAACAGAACTTGCGGCTCCATGGTACCGGCAATGCGCTGAAGCGCAGTTTTCAGGGACGCCCGATGGCGGCCGGAGACATTGTAGCCACTGCCGGGCAACAACAGGTCGATCGTGCAGACCTCCCCCCGCAATTGCGGCAGATGCTCGCGGCGCCGG
>JANPIQ010000132.1:0-5083 GCA_031425075.1 Sphingomonadales bacterium | reverse complement strand
GCGCGATAACCCCCTAAGTTATGCGCAAACCCCTAACAGTGCATCTTGGCGCTGTCACCTGATTGCTGTAGCGATCGGGACCATGAACCAGCTTGACCTGTCCGACATGACGCTCGATGAACTTCGCCCGATCCTGGGCCGCGCGCTTCCCGCCGATGCTGCTTTCGATGGCTGGCGTCCGCGCGCGCTCGATGCCACGGCATTTCGGCTCGGTGTCGACGAACGCGTGGCAACTCTGGTGTTTCCGGGCGGCGCAACCGAGATGATCGATGCGTGGTTTCAAAGCATCGATCATGACATGCTGGCAGAATTACCGCCCGAAACGCTGGCGGCGATGAAGGTGCGCGACCGGATCACCGCGCTGGTCGAAGCGCGGCTTGCGATCATCGCGCCGTATCGCGAAGCACTGCGACGCGCCCATGCGGTGCTGGCCATGCCGCAGAACACCCCGTTTGCGCTGAAGCTCGGCTGGCGCGCCGCCGATGCGATGTGGCGTGCGGCAGGCGATACCGCGACCGATTATAACCATTATACAAAACGCGCGATCCTGGGCTCGGTCTATGCCGCAACGCTGCTGGTGTTTGTCGATGACGAGAGTGACGATTGGGCAGACACACGCGCTTTCCTTGGCCGCCGGATCGAAGGCATCATGCGGTTCGAACGGACCAAGGCCAAGCTGACCAAAGGCCCTGCCATCGGGTTCAACCCAGCGCGGTTTCTGGGGCGTTTGCGCTATCCGGCAAGCTAGAGAATATAGATAGATATCAGCCAAATCCGCTCATTGTGACAATGGGCCGAGCCTGACGAAGACCTGTGTCAAACCATGGTGCGCATCTGTCCTACGAGACGCGCCGGCGACAAGCTCAGTCGCTCCTTAGGACGAGCGGATGAGTCTGTTCGCTAACGTTCGTTTTTATCGTCGAACGGGTTTTTGGGCGCGCGCAACGTCAGCCGCACTGGCACCGCGCCAAAGCCCAGCTCACGCCGCATCCCGTTGACCAGATAGCGCCGGTAACTTTCGGGCAGCTGATCGACGCGGGTTCCGAAAATCACAAAGCTCGGCGGACGCGTCTTGACCTGCGTTGCATAGCGCAGCTTGATCCGCCTTCCACCCGGAGCAGGCGGCGGATTTTTCTCGACCGCATCTTCGAACCAGCGATTGAGTTGCCCGGTCGGCACACGCTTCGACCATGCTTCGCGCGTATCGAACGCAGCCTGCAACAGCTGGTCGATACCCTTTCCAGTGGCCGCCGATATCGTCAGCAACGGCACACCTTTGACCTGCGCAAAGCCATCGTCGAGCGCGCCGCGCACACCCTGAAACAGCGCGCTGCCATGTTCGACGGTATCCCATTTGTTGAGCGCGATCACCATCGCGCGGCCCTCTTCGAAAATCTTGTCGGCAATTCGCAGATCCTGCGCTTCGAGTCCGCGCGTGGCATCGAGCAGCAGAACGACGACTTCGGCAAAATCGATCGCGCGCTGCGTGTCAGTGGCGGACAACCATTCAAGCTTGTCATCGACTTTGGATCGTTTGCGCAGGCCTGCGGTATCGATCAGCCGAACGGGCCGCATTGTTCCGTCGGGACCTGGCCATTCCCATTCAATCGCGATCGAATCGCGGGTGATCCCGGCTTCGGGACCCGTGATCATCCGTTCCTCACCGATCATCCGGTTGACGAGCGTCGATTTTCCCGCGTTGGGCCTTCCGACGATGGCGAGCTTCAAAGGCCCGTCGGGGCGTTCTTCGGCTTCCTCGGGTAACGACCCATCGTCATCACCGTCGCGCTCGAGATGCGGGCGCAGCCCTTCGAACAGTTCGACAAGCCCTTCGCCGTGTTCGGCGCTGAACGGCACCGGATCGCCGAAGCCCAGCGCATAGGATTCTAGGATGCCGCTATCGCCGCTGCGCCCTTCGGCCTTGTTTGCAAGCAGCACGACGGGTGTTTTCGATCCGCGCAGCCAGCGCGCGATTTCCTCATCGAGTGGCACAAGCCCCGACCGCGAATCGATCACGAACAGCGCGACATCGGCGCCATCGACTGCGGCCTGCGTCTGCGCGCGCATCCGCCCGGGCAGCGTCTGCGCATCTTCATCCTCGAACCCTGCGGTATCGACCAGCCGGAATTTGAGCCCCAGCAGTTCGGCATCGCCCTCTCGCCGGTCGCGCGTCACGCCCGGCCGGTCATCGACCAGCGCGATCCGCTTGCCCACAAGCCGGTTGAACAGTGTCGATTTGCCGACATTGGGCCGCCCGATAATGGCGACCGTGGGTTTCATCGTCCCATCGCCTCAACGCCAAGCCGTGATGCGGCCGCCATCGGTCATCGTGAACAACGTGCCGTTGGCAACAACCGGCGAAAAGCTGACAGCATCACCAAGCTTCAGCGTGCTTTGCACAGCGCCGGTACGCGGATCGATGCTGATCATTTCGCCTTCGGTTCCGGCAACGATCAGACGGTCACCCGCCAGCACAGGTCCGGTCCACCCAATCGGGCCCTTCTTCTTCTTGACGTTGCGAAAGCCTTCGAGCTGGGTGATCCAGCGGACCTTCCCGTTCGACCGCGCCAGCGCAATCAGACGCGCATCATCGTCGATCACGAACACCCATTCTCCCGCCACCCATGGCGTCGAGATTCCCGCAAGATTGATTTCCCAGATGCGCTGACCTGTCACAAGTTCCATCGAGACCATGCGCCCGCCCTTGCCGATCGCAAAGACGCGTCCGCGATCGATCACCGGGCTGGCATCTACGTCCGACAGCGCGGCAACCGATGTCGAAATGCTGGTCCGCGACAAGGCGTCAGACCAGAGCGAGCGGCCATTTTCATAACGATAGGCATTGAGTTCGCCGCTCGAAAAGCCCGCAACGATCGTCCCTTGCGCAATTGCAGGCGCGCCGACGCCGAACACGCCCGAGGTTTCGGCCGATGCCGATCCATTCCAGACAAGGCTGCCGTCCTTGGCATTGAGCGCGAAGATCTGATTGTCCTGGCTGGTGACATAGATCGTGCCGAGCGCGATCGATGGGGCACCGCGCAACGGCCCGCCCGGACGGACAGTCCACAGCAGCGATCCATCGGCTGCCGAGAACGCCCCGACATCGCCAAGACCCGATGTTGCGTAGACGACACCTTCTTCGAACGACACGCCGCCGCCGAACATCGACCGGCGATTATCCTTGAGCCGATCCTTTTCAGCATCGCCAACAGCGCCTTCGCCGATCTGGCGCACCCATGACTTGCCGCCCGAGGCCGCATCGAATGCGTGAAGCCGCGCCGACGTATCGACCACGAACAATTTCCCGCCGCCGATCACGGGTCCGGCGCCCAGCCGCTTGGTCTTGGTCGTGCCTTCGATCTCGACATTCCAGGCAGGATTGATCGTGGCAGAAAGCGCCACATGTTCCATCGTCTTCGAAGCGTTGCCACCGGGCTGCGGCCAATCGGCATTGGCCTGTGCCTGCGGCAGCAGCACTTCGACATCAGCGAGTGCCGGTTCGACCGCGATATCTGATTCGCCCGTCAGGATCGGAATGCGTTCGCCGATCGTCGGCGTGCGCGGCTTGCGATCGCCGCCACCGAATACCCCGCATGACGCGAGCGCGAGCGCCGCGAGCACCAGAGCGACATGATTTCTGCGCAATACCATCATTCATTACCTTTAGCGGCGGGGTCGACCGCGTCGACGCCCAAAGCACCGGCCATCTGGACAGCGCGTGAACGGATTGTTTCAGGAACCTGTTCGTCCTTGCCGATCTCGGCAAAAAGCTTGCCTGCCTGTTCGGGACGATTCTGGTTGAGATAGGCGATTGCCACCATTTCGCCCGCACTGCCGAACCATGGCTCGCCCTTGGCCGCAAGCGGCTTCATCCGCGCGATGATTGCGCCGGGTTCGAGCGTGTCGAATTCAGCCGCGGTCTGGCGGACCAGCGCCATGTCCCGCCAAGGCTGTGGCACGCTGGTATCGGCAGCAATGGCGGCATAGAGCCTGGCTGCACCCTTGTTATCGCCCTTGCCTTGCGCAACAGCGGCCTCGGTCAATCGCGCCGACATGCGATAGCCTTCATCATCCGAATCGCGCAGCGTTTTCAGATCGGCTTCAGCGGCAGGCAAATTGCCGGACTCGAGCTTTTGCAGCGTCTGGGTGAAGGTTTCGCCCTTGAGTCCTGCCGCCTTTTGCTGTTCGGACTGCCAGTAGAGCCAGCCCCCCCAACCGGCAACGATCAGTACGACCGCAGCGAGCAGCCAGCGTCCGTAACGCTTCCAGACATCGGTCAACTGGTCGCGGCGAAGCTCTTCATCGACCTCGCGTATGAATGTGTCACTGGGGGGCGAGGACGCCAAATCCTGATCTCCGCTTCGAAATTTCGCGCCGCCTTAGCGAGCGTGCACGCATTGGGGAAGGGCCGGAGGGAGCGCTGGCCCGATAAGCGTTGCTATCTGGGCTGGTAGGTTTGGTCGGGCGTTGGAAAGCTGCGCGAACGGACATCGGCGGCATAACGCGCAGCGGCATCGCTGATTTCGGTTGCGACTTCATGATAACGCTTCACAAATCGCGGCACGCGATCGAACATGCCGAGCATATCTTCAGCGACAAGGACTTGTCCGTCGCATTGCGCCGAAGCCCCGATTCCGATCGTTGGGCAGCCAACAGCGTGCGTCACGGCGATCGCAATCGGTTCGAGCACGCCTTCGACGACCATCGCGAATGCGCCAGCCTGATCGACCGCACGCGCATCGGCAAGGATCTTCGCCTCTTCGGCCGCACTTCGCCCGCGCGCACCATAGCCGCCAAGCTGGTTTACAGCCTGCGGGGTCAATCCGATATGCGCCATTACCGGGATACCGCGCGCCGACAGGAACGCGATCGTGGGGGCCATCGACTCGCCGCCTTCGAGCTTGACGGCGGCAGCGCCTGTATCCTTGAGCAAGCGCGCGGCGCTCATAAATGCCTGTTCGGGCGAGGCTTCGTAGCTGCCGAATGGCATGTCGATGATCACCAAACTGTGGTAACTGCCGCGCACCACCGCAGCCCCGTGCGCCGCCATCATCTCGAGCGTGACCGGCACTGTCGACGGCAG
>JANPIQ010000131.1:0-8022 GCA_031425075.1 Sphingomonadales bacterium | reverse complement strand
CGAGACAGGTATCGAGCCCGACAAAATCGGCGAGTTCGAGCGGTCCCATCGGGTGGTTGAGCCCGATGCGGCAGCCCTTGTCGATATCCTGGATGTTTGCAGTCCCCTGACCGAGCACGAACACGGCTTCGTTGATCATCGGCAGCAGGATGCGGTTGACGACGAAGCCGGGTTCATCCTCTGCGGTCACGATCTCTTTCTTGAGGCTGTCGGCATAGGCGCTGACCGCCGCGACGGTCTCCCTGGCAGTGGCCAACCCCGGGATGATCTCGATCAACCCCATGATCGGGACGGGGTTGAAGAAGTGCAGCCCGATGAAGCGGCGTGCGTCGGGGGCGGCCTGTGCCATCCGCGTGATCGGGATCGATGAAGTGTTCGACGCAAGGATCGCATCGTCGCGCAAAATATTGCGCAGACCATCGAAAATGCGACGCTTGATATCCTCACGCTCGGTTGCGGCCTCGATGACGAGATCGCAAGTTGCAAAACGCTTGTTGCCGTCGATCGGCCTGATCCGGGCGAGCAGGGCTTGCGCCTCGGGGGCCGCCATCTTCTCGCGCTCGACAAGCCGCGCGACGGCCTTTTCAATCTTCACCTTGCCGGCTTCGGCGGTTTCAAGATCGAGATCGCCGAGCAGGACGCTGTACCCCGCCTGCGCCGAAACCTGCGCAATGCCGATTCCCATCTGGCCCGCGCCGATGACGCCGATTGTTGAAATGTCCATGCTGCTGCCCTTCCCGAAGCCAGCGCGGGACTTAGCTTTTCAGATTGTGCAGCGCAACAATGCTCAACGCGAGGCGCCGGGCACCCAAAGGATATCGTCTGCGCCATTGCCATTGGCGGCACGCGCTGCAACGAAAAGCCAGTCCGACAGACGGTTGAGATAGTGGAGCGCGGGCGTACTGAGCGGTCGCATGCTCGCAGCAAGGGCGGCACTGCGTTCGGCGCGGCGTGCGGTGGCACGCGCGACCTGGAGCGCTGCGGCGAGCGGATCGCCACCAGGCAAAATGAAGCTGGTCAATGGCGGAATATTCTCGTTCATCGCGTCGATCTCGATCTCGAGCCGCTCTACCTGCCTGGGCACGATCCTGAGCGGTTCCCACCCCAGATCGGCATCAGGCGTCGCAAGGTCGGCACCGAGATCGAACAGGTCGTTCTGGATCGTCCGCAGCGCCGTCAGCATCGTGCCGCTCGCGTGGAGCGCCGCGACACCGATCAGGCTGTTCGCCTCATCGACATCGCCGATCGCCGCCATCAGCGCATCATGTTTGGGAACTCGCGACCCATCGACGAGCCCCGTCGTGCCATCGTCACCCGTCCGGGTGTAGATCTTATTGAGTTTGACCATGTCAGCCGCGCGACAAAAGCAACAACAGCATCACCACGACAATCGCAGCCGCCTGGAACCCGACGCGCGCCATCATCATCTTGTTCTGGCGAACACCCGATGCACTGGGGCCACTGGGATTTTTGAGATCATCCTCGGTCGCTTTCAGAAAAGCGATAATTCCGCGAACAAGTGCGACAAGCGTTGCGATCATCAGCGCAACGACGACGATAGTGAGGAAAATTGTCATGCGCTAATTTAGGGTGTGGCCAGCCCGATTCCAACCGGAAACCGTCCCAGGCCTAACATTTGTGCCAGCGCTTTGCCGTCGATCCTTGCGTGGCGCAGCGTCGCCAGCGCAGCGGCGTTGTCGCGCTTGGCCAAACGTTTGCCATCGGCGTCGCAGACAATGCCGTGATGACGATAGCGCGGCTCGGGCAGGTCCAGCAAGCTCTGCAATACCCGATGAACCGATGTCGCGGCCATCAGATCTCGCCCGCGCACGATCAGCGTCACGCCCTGATGCGCATCGTCGATCGTTGCAGCAAGATGGTAACTGGCAGGCGCATCCTTCCGTGCCAGAATGACGTCACCATGTGCGAGCGGGTCGACGGCTATGCGGCCTTGCTGTTGCTCGTGCCAATCGAGAGCGCCGGTCTGCGCAATGGCCTTTGCCATGTCGATCCGCCATGCAAAAGGCGCAGCAGGGTCGGAGGAGTAGCGGCCCCGGCACGTCCCCGGATAGGGCAGTGGCACCTCGCCATGGGGGGCCGACAGGCTGTGCGCCAGATCGGCACGTGTGCAGGTGCAGCGATAGACAAGCCCCATCGCGCGCAGCCCGCTGATCGCTGCGGCATATGCGTCGATCCTCTGCGACTGCACAAGCAAAGGGCCATCGATCGTCAACCCCAGCCAGTCGAGATCGGCAAGGATGCTGTCGACAAATTCGGGCCGCGACCGCCCGCCATCGATATCCTCAATGCGCAGGCAGAACCGCCCGCCCGCCTCGCGCGCGGCGTTGTGCGCCAGCACTGCCGAATAGGCATGCCCCAGATGCAATGGCCCTGTGGGGCTGGGTGCAAATCGCGTGACGATGTCCATGCCCACCGCATATCGTGCTCGCCTCCGGTAGGTCCACAACATCTGCTGTTAATTCTGCGCTTGACCTCGCCATATCGTAAATGCTGTCTTGCGCCTGTCATGCTCCAGCGCCAAAAGGCCCGGACGCAGCGTATTGAAGAGGGGACGAGTGACGCCATGTACCACCCTGATCTGATCCGTCATCCCGAAGGGTGCCCGGCGCTGGTCCTGAATGCCGATTACACGCCGTTGAGCTATTATCCGCTGTCGCTATGGCCGTGGCAGAGCGCGATCAAGGCGGTGTTCCTCGAACGCGTTGATATTGTCGAAGAATATCAGCGCGAAGTGCACAGCGCCAATTTTTCGATGAAACTGCCGTCGGTTATCGCGCTGCGCCAATATGTGAAGCCATCGCAATATCCCGCCTTCACCCGGTTCAACCTGTTTTTGCGCGACAAGTTCGCATGCCAATATTGCGGCAGCCCCAAGGATCTGACTTTCGATCATGTCGTTCCGCGGTCGCAAGGTGGGCGGACGACGTGGGAAAATGTCGCGACCGCGTGTAGCCCCTGCAATCTGCGCAAGGGCGGGCGGACCCCCAAACAGGCGCATATGCAACTGCATCTCGCGCCGATTCGCCCGACCAACTGGCAATTGCAGGATCAGGGGAAGCGGTTTCCGCCCAATTATCTTCACGATAGCTGGCGCGACTGGCTCTACTGGGATGTTGAACTCGAGGCCTGATTGGAGGCTGGTGCGCACGGCTGCCTAAAAAAGGTTCGCGCAACGGCGCAGAGGAGAATTAGGACAGCCAGAGGCCGGCCGCATTCAAAATCCCTGTTCCCGTTGAGAACTCCGCGCTTCTGTGCGAACAAGCTCTCTCCAGGCATCCGCGTGAAGCAGAATGCCGCGACCGCAAATGGCGCGAACGAAGCGGATGACATACCAGTTTTGGACGGGTCCGCGTCGCGAACGCGCCGTTGCTGAGAAGAGGGGACTGCCACTTATATCCGGTCAGCCTCGCGTTCGGCTTCGCGCCAGCCAATGTCCCGGCGGCAAAAGCCTGTCGGAAAATCGATGGCGTCGATTGCGGCATAGGCGGCGGCACGCGCATCGGTAACGCTTTCAGCCAACGCTGTCACATTAAGAACACGACCACCATTGGCAACCAGACGGCCTTCTGCCATCGCGGTGCCGGCGTGAAACACCTGCGCATCGGCGGTATCGCCAATCGCGATCACGCCGCCCTTTTCAGGCGTTGCAGGGTATCCATTGGCGGCCAGCACGACCGTTAACGCGACCTGATGGCTGAAACGGGTCGGTTCGGCCTGCTCGAGACGCTTCTCCGCTACGGCCAGCAGCAAGGCAGCAAGGTCTCCTTCGAACCGCATCATCAAAACCTGGCATTCAGGATCGCCGAAGCGGCAATTATACTCGATCAGCTTGGGGCCGTCCGCAGTCAGCATCAGGCCTGCAAACAGCACGCCTACATAAGCCGTTCCGCTATTTGCCATGGCCGCGACGGTCGGGCGAATGATTGTTTCCATCACTTGCGCTTCAAGTTCTGGCGTCAAGACACGCGCGGGGCTGTACGCCCCCATCCCGCCAGTGTTGGGCCCTGTATCGCCTTCGCCCACCCGCTTGTGATCCTGCGCCGATCCGAACGGCGTGACGCAAACGCCATCGGTCAGCGCAAAGAAGCTGGCTTCTTCGCCTGTCATGAAGTCCTCGATCACTACGCTCGCCCCGGCGGTACCAAAACCGCCATCGAACATTTCGGCAATGGCCGCTTCGGCCTCGGCACGCGTATCGACGATGATCACGCCCTTGCCGGCAGCAAGCCCATCGGCCTTGATGACGTAGGGGGCTGCGAAATCGGCAAGTCCTGCCATCGCCGCTGCTGCTGTATCGAAACGTGCAGAGGCTGCGGTGGGGATGCCGGCAGCGCTGCACAGTTTCTTGGTATAGCCCTTTGACCCTTCGAGCTGCGCGGCCTTTGCAGAAGGACCGAACACCGCAATGCCCTCAGCGCGCAAATCGTCTGCCAGCCCTGCGACCAATGGCGCTTCGGGACCGATCACGACCAGCGCGATCCTGGTCCGCTGACAATAAGCCGCAACTGCTGCATGATCGGCCATATCAAGATCGACCAAAGCCGCGACCTCGGCTATCCCCGGATTTCCCGGCGCACAGAATAACCGTGTGCAGCTTGGCGATTGCGAAAGCCGCCACGCCAGCGCATGTTCGCGCCCGCCCGATCCCAGCAGCAGGATGTTCATGATTACCGATATCCCCGAAACAGATGCGCGGCTGTTAGCGCCCGAGCGCCCCGGCGACAATGCAGGTGCCTTGTCGGTCAGCGAAATTGCGAATCTGTTGAAACGCCATGTCGAAAGCGGGTTTTCGCACGTCCGCATCCGTGGTGAAATTTCAGGGTTCAAGCGCGCGGCCTCGGGCCATATCTATCTGACGTTGAAGGACGATGCGGCGTGCATCGACGGCGTGATGTGGAAAGGCGGTGCCACGCGGATCGCGTTCGCGCCTGCCGATGGCGTCGAAGTGATCGCGACGGGTAAACTGACCACCTATCCGGGCCGGTCCAAATATCAGATCGTTATCGAGACGATGGAAATTGCGGGCGAGGGGGCGCTGCTAGCCTTACTCGAAAAGCTGAAGGCCCGGCTGGCAAGCGAGGGAATGTTTACCCAAGATCGCAAGCGTGCGCTCCCTTATCTGCCGCGCATCATCGGGGTGGTCACGTCGCCAACAGGTGCGGTGCTCCGCGACATCCTCCACCGGCTCGAAGATCGCTGCCCGACGCGGGTAATCGTCTGGCCGGTGCTGGTGCAAGGGGCCGAGGCTGCGCGACAAGTGGCCGCTGCCGTAACCGGCTTTTCCGCCATGCAAGGCACCGACCGCCCCGATCTGGTGATCGTTGCGCGCGGCGGCGGATCGATCGAGGATTTGTGGGGGTTCAACGATGAGAATGTCGTTCGTGCGGTCGCCGGGTGCTCGATCCCGGTCATCTCGGCGGTTGGCCATGAAACCGATACGACGTTGTGCGATTTTGCGGCGGACCGGCGCGCACCAACGCCGACGGCTGCTGCCGAAATGGCGGTGCCGGTCCGTGCCGAACTGCTTGCCGGTTTGGCCTCGCTCGACGGGCGAGCGCTGCGCGCCGCCTATCGTTACACCGAACGTGCCAGCGAACGGCTGACCGCGACCGCGCGCCGCCTGCCTCAGCCAGAGGCTTTGCTCGGGCCGCAACGCCAGCGCACCGACGATTTGGGCGAGCGGCTGAAACGTGGCCTCGTCCACCGCGTGTCGAATGCCAAAAGCGAACTTTTGCGGACCGCAGGTGCGCTGCGGCCAGCGATGCTGAACTCAAAGATCACCCAGTCTCGCGCGCGGCTCGATCAGCTATGGCGCGTTGCACAATCGCTCAATCCCGACCGCATTCTCGAACGGGGTTATGCCCGCGTCACGACGCGCGACGGCAGTACGGTAACCACTGCCGCTGGCGCGGCGCGCGTAGGGCTGCTGACATTGCGCTTCGGCGATGGAGGGGTCGATGCGCGGGTTGAGCGCAGCGGTGGCTCTGCTAAAGAACGGCCAAGGCCCGAACAGCCGACGCTGTTGTAGAGAAGGATCGACGCCATGCTTATGGCACAGGGCCGCATCGCGCGGCTGCATTATATGGCCAATGGCTTTCGTGTCCTTGCGCAGGGCGATCACGTCTTGTGCGCGGTGTCGGGCGCACCGATCGCTTTGGAAGCGCTGCGTTACTGGAGCATTGCCCGGCAGGAACCCTATGCCACAGCCGATATCGCCACCAAGGTGCTAAGCAACGCATGATCGGGTTGCGGTCGGCTGCGGTTTTGATCGGGCTTGTGACAGTGCCGGGCAGTTGCACCGCCGCTGCGCCCGCACCGCCGCCACCCAAACCGAAAGTCGTAGCTGTGATAGTGCCCGCCCATCCGGTGATAAGCCCGGCGTCGGCGGTCGGGCGTTTTCGCCTCAACCATGCGCCGATGCAGGGCCATTTCCTGACCGGGATTGTGCCTCGGGGCACCGAGCGGCTGATCATCGACGGTCGCAGCATCGGGTTTGCCAGCGATGGGATGTTTGGCGTGGGTTATGGGCGCGATTATGCCATCGAAACGGTGATCATTGCGGTCATGGCAGATGGAGACCGCGTCGAAGAGCGCATTCCTGTCGCACGCCGCGCCTGGAAGATTGAACATCTTCCGACTTTGGCCCGCCGAAGCCAGCCGAGTGCCGAATTTGCCGCGCGTCGCGCCATCGAACTTGCGCAGATCAATGCGGCCCGCCAGGTTGCCAGTGGTGCGAACGGCTGGCGGCAGCGGTTCATCTGGCCGTCAGGAGGACGAATTTCAGGGCTTTTCGGGTCGCAGCGCATCTATGCGGGCGAACCGGGTGCGCCGCATTCGGGCGTCGACGTCGCGGCGCCCACTGGTACTCCTGTCGCTTCGCCCGCCGATGGCGTCGTAACGCTGGCTTCGGAAAAGCCGTTTACGCTCGAGGGTAATCTGTTGATGATCGATCATAGCATGGGGTTGAACAGCGCGTTTCTTCACTTGTCGAAAATCGATGTGAAGCTTGGCGATGCCATCCGGCAAGGCCAGCGTATCGGATCAATCGGCGCTACGGGCCGCGCTACAGGCCCACACCTCCATTGGGGGATGAAATGGCACGATGAACGCATCGATCCGCAACGGCTGGCAGGGTTAATGCGATGACCAGCCTTGCACCGCGCAAAGGCATGACCAATGCCGAGATCAACGCGACGATCGAAGCGGTCCTCGCCGAAGCCAGCCTTGCCGAGAAAATCGGCATGATGTCGGGCAAAGGGTTCTTCAAAGCCTATAAGGACGATGGCGGGCGCTGGGGCGCACGCCCGTATCGCGCGGGCGGCGGGATCGAGCGGCTCGGCGTGCCCGCGCTGTGGTTTACCGATGGCCCGCGCGGTGTGGCGCGGGGGAATTCGACCTGCTTTCCATGCACGATGGCGCGCGGGGCGAGTTTCGATCGCGATCTCGAGATGCGGATCGGCGAGGCGATGAGTATCGAAATCCGCGCACAGGGGTGCAATCTATCTGGTGCCGTCTGTTTCAACCTGCTTCGCCATCCCGGCTGGGGCCGCGCGCAGGAGACCTATGGCGAAGACCCGCATCATCTTGGCGTGATGGGGACTGCGCTCGGGCAGGGGTTGCAGGCGCATAACGTGATCGCGACGGTCAAGCATTTCGCACTCAACAGCATGGAAAACGCGCGGTTCAAGGTCGATGTCCGGATCGACGAACGGGCTTTGCACGAAGTCTATTTGCCGCATTTCAAAATGGCATTGAATGCGGGCATCGCGAGTGTGATGAGCGCGTATAACAAGATGAACGGCGAATATTGCGGGCAGAACCGGTATTTGCTGACCGTCATCCTGCGCGGCGAATGGGGGTTTGAGGGGTTCGTCCATTCGGACTGGGTGATGGGGGTCTACCAGCCTTATGGTGCCGCAGCAGGGCTCGACATCGAGAACCCCGAACCGCGCGTGTGGGGTGAGAAGCTGGTTGCCGCCGTGGAGTCAGGCGCGATCGAGC
>JANPIQ010000130.1:0-2866 GCA_031425075.1 Sphingomonadales bacterium | reverse complement strand
GGGGCCGTTGTCGGGCCGCTTGCAGGCGGCTTCGCTGCCGCACTGGGATTGAAGTCTGCCGAGATAAAGCTCGTCGATAGCGGCAATGGGGTCCACTTCCCGATCAGCTGGCCTCAAATGGGTCTTGTCGTGGCGGGAGTTTCAGCCGGTCCAGCGGGTATCATCGCGGCGATCATGGCGTTCATTCATCCTGTTGCCAGATAACGACGGCAGCGAATTAGGAGACTGTCCCTTATATCGTCACCGATCGGGCAGGTTGTCGAGCGTCAGCCGGATTTCGCGCAGGGTCTGGAAGGTGCGGTCGAGATCGTCGTTCGAGATTTCGGAAACAAGCTCGGTAATTTCGGGTCCGACCCTGTCGAGCGACTCCTCGAGCGCAGCGCGCCCGTCTGCCGTAACCGACACCAGCGCTTCGCCATTGCCGACAGCTGGCGTGATGTAGAGATAGCCCATTTCGGCCATCTGCTCGACACGGTCGCGAACGACCTCTTCGGGATCCTGGAAGCTCCATGCGATGCCCGATACCGTATCGGGGCCTTCATGGTTGCGCACGAAATAGTTGAGAATGCCGAAATGCGCCGAGATCAACCCGTCGGGATGCGATTTTTCCATCCGCGTTCGTAACAGATGTTCGATGATCGCAATCTCGGTGAACAGGCCAACCAGTGTCTCGCGATTATCGTCCATGCCTTTGACGTCCTTCAGGCCTCAGCGGATCGGGGAGTTGGGGTCCAAACGCATATCGAGATAGCGATCAACCGAGCCCATCATTTCATCCATTTCATTGGCAAAGAAATGGTTGGCCCCCTGAATTTCATCATGATGGATCGTGATGTGCCGTTGGGTGCGGAGCTTGTCGACCAGCTTTTGGACGGCATTGGCCGCGACGACTTCATCGGCAGTGCCCTGGATCATGATCCCCGATGAGGGGCATGGCGCAAGGAACGAGAAATCATACATGTTGGCTGGCGGGGCGATCGAGATAAAGCCCTTGATTTCGGGGCGTCGCATCAAAAGCTGCATCCCGATCAAGGCCCCGAAACTGAAGCCTGCGATCCACGTCGTCTGCGCTTCGGGATGGACCGCCTGCACCCAATCGAGCGCCGATGCGGCATCCGAAAGTTCGCCAACGCCATTGTCGAACGTTCCCTGACTTTTGCCGACACCGCGGAAATTGAACCGCAAAGTGGCAAAGCCGCGCCGCACAAAGGTCTGGTAAAGGGCTTGCACGATCCGGTTATTCATCGTGCCGCCCCCCTGGGGGTGCGGGTGGAGAATCATGGCGACAGGTGCACGCGGGCGCGGTCCGGGATTGAAACGGCCTTCGAGGCGACCCTCGGGGCCGGGAAAGATGACTTCGGGCATAGATCTCGCAAACTGAATGGGCAAAATCGCAAAGGGGCTGTGCGACCGGGTTGCGCGGTATATAGAGACAGCCGAGGTTTTCGCAATCGGTATGCTCCGGCGCGAACGACTGGGGGACGCACCGCTGGCCGACAGGCTGTATCTCGATCACGCCGCCACGACGCCGGTCATCGCTGCATCGCGCCGCGCAATGGCCGACGGCATGCAGCGCTGGGCAAACGCTTCGTCTCCGCATGCCGAAGGCCGTGCGGCTCGCGCGGCGCTCGAGGATGCACGGCGCAGAATAAAGGCCGCGCTCTGCTGGGATCATGAACTGATCTTCACCAGCGGAGCAACCGAAGCTCTCGCTGTCGGCCTTGGCCGCAGCAATGGCGATGCCGTGCTGGTTGGCGCAACCGAACATGACGCCGTCTAC
The DNA here is from genome assembly GCA_031425075.1 of Sphingomonadales bacterium. GTDB lineage: Bacteria > Pseudomonadota > Alphaproteobacteria > Sphingomonadales > Sphingomonadaceae > Aquisediminimonas. The sequence goes on along the minus strand of JANPIQ010000130.1, from coordinate 1,086 downwards.
AGGGCGGTGCCAGATGCCTATTTCCTGCCGGTTGGCCCCGATGGCCTGATCGCTGGCCATGCGCTGACGGGCAGGCTTGGCGCGCTGGCCGCCGAACAGCCGGTGGTCGCGATCCAGTCTGCCAACAACGAAACCGGCGTTCTCCAGCCGTTGCACGAATTGGGCGGAATCGTGCGTGACGCCAATGGCCTGTTGTTTGCCGATTGTTCGCAGACTGCGGGAAAACTCGCGCTGCCCGATGCTGATATGATCGCGGTTTCGGCGCACAAGCTGGGCGGCCCACCGGGAATCGGCGCGCTGCTGGTCAAGGATCTGTCTGCGATCATGCCGATCGGCGGGCAGGAACAGGGCTACCGCGCCGGGACCGAGAATCTGCCCGCCGCACTCGGATTTGCCGCCGCGCTCGACGCACCGCGCGGCTGGCTGACTCGCGCTGCCGATCTGCGCGCGCATTTGGACGGTGCCATCCGTGCGTCAGGCGGCGAAGTGGTCGCAGGCGAAAGCCCGCGCATCGCCACGATTGCAGCGTATCGCATGCCCGGCGTCGCGGCATCGGCACAGTTGATCCAGATGGACATGGGCGGAATTGCAGTGTCCGCCGGAAGCGCCTGTTCGTCGGGAACGCTCAAGACAAGCCTGGTGCTGACGGCAATGGGCTGGGCGGAAAGCGCAGCAAACGAGGTGATCCGTGTGTCCTTCGGGCCGGATACCGGACGCGCCGACGTTTACCGCTTCATCGCACTGTGGCAGCGTATCCGGGGGTAAAGGGGCCGATGCAGGGGAATGATCGGCCGGTCGCGCTGAACCACGAAAATGGGGGATCCCCACCTGTGTCCGTTTACCTTGATTACCAAGCCACCACGCCGCTCGCGCCCGAAGTCCGTGCCGCGATGCAGCCCTGGATAGCGGACAAGTTCGCCAATCCGCACAGCCCGCACAAACAGGGTCGCGAAGCCGCCGCAACAATCGAGGTCGGGCGCGATTCGGTCGCAGCGCTGCTGCCAACAGGAGGCCGGGTCTATTTCACCAGCGGCGCAACCGAAGCGCTCAATTGGGCGCTCCGGTGCGCAGGCAAGGGCGCGATTG
>JANPIQ010000129.1:0-7732 GCA_031425075.1 Sphingomonadales bacterium | reverse complement strand
GGCGATGGCGCGTGGAAGCCGGTGCCGACGGTGGCACGCAACGACACCGCATCGGACACGCGATACAGCGCATTGGCCTTGCCGACGACGACGCTGCCAAACGTGTCATAACGTTCGTAGCGTCCGGCGAGCCCCATGGTGAAAGCCTGCGTGATGTCGGCTTCGGCTCCGACATAGAAGCCATAGTTGGTCTGCGTCGAAACCCCGGCGAAATTGGGGCTGACGCCGCCATAGCCGCTTGCAGCGGGTGATTGCACCGCTGTGACTGGCTGAACGGCGCCACCGGGCGTCAGAACGGGGTTGCCCGCCGCATCGCGGACAATCGTGCGCTGGAACACGCCCGGGGAAACCTGATCGAATAGCGGCTGCGACGCGAACGGCCCGGCGGCGTATGACTGCACATCGCCAACGGTTTTTTCATAGCGTTCGCGGCGATACTCGGCACCCGCCGAGAAGGTGATCGGGCTATCCCAACCCACCTCGACACCCTTGGTCAGATCGAGGTTAAGCGTCTGTTCGGCCTGGATCAGCTTGCCGAATTCGAATTCGGTCTGGCTTTGCGGGCCGAACGAAGCCGATAGCGAATCGGTCATCGACAGGTCGAGCGAGTTTTTGGCGAAGGTCGCCGACAGGTCGTAGGTGAAATTGTCGTCGGTCTTTCCTTTGAAACCGATCGTTCCATATTCCTGATCGACCTTACCGATGAAGCGCGGGGTAAAGCCGCCCGGATAGATCGAGGCAAAGCTGAACGTTGCGCCATTGTTCAGCGGGAAAGCGGCATTGGCCGAATTGACGAACCCGCCGGTGGGGCAGGTCGCGTTCCCGGCGGGGCATGCTGTCACGAAGATCGGGTTGAACGAACCGTTCCGCCCGCGTGTCACAGATTGCGGTGTGCCGCTGCCGTCATTGATGGGCAGGCCTGTCTGCGTGACCGACGGGCGATAGTTGAAGCTCTGGTTGGCTTCGCTGTGCGCCAGATTGCCCGTGAAATATATCTGGCTTTCGTCGCCTACGTCATAGGCGGCGTTGACGAAAATCTTGTAGCCGTCTGATGGCGACGAGCCCCAGATCTGAGCCGGGAGGCCTTGGCTGAAACCGGGAACGGTGTTGGCAAGCGAAGGGTTGGCCGTCGTGAACGCCAGCGCGGTGGCGCGAGTGCCGCCTCGGCTGGTGCCCTTTTCGTCAAAATATTCACCCGAGATGTTGATGAAGCCGCGATCGCCGATCTTGAGCCCGGCATTGCCCGACACGATCAGACGTTCGCCATCGCCGCGATAGGTTTCGCCGTATAGCGCCTGAAGCTCGACGCCTTCATCGTCGCGGATCGCATAGTTGATGACGCCGGCAATTGCGTCGGCACCATATTGCGCGGTCGCACCATCGCGCAGAATCTGGAGGTTCTTGATCGCAATCGACGGAATATTGGCGATGTCGGCACCTTGCGAGCCGAACGACAAGGCGGTGTCAGCGCCTGTATACACCTGCACCAGCGCCGAACGGTTATACCGCTTGCCGTTGATCATGACGAGGATCTGATCCGAGCCAAGGCCACGCAGCGACGGCGGGCGGACGAAGGTCGACGCATCCGAAATCGTGTTCTGCGGCACGAAGAACGAGGGCACGAGGTTGCGGACCACATCGAGCATGTTTGCAGCAGGCTGCGTTCCCAGTTCGGTCGCACCGATCACATCGATGGGGGATGCCGAATCGGTTACCGAACGGTCGGTGCGCCGCGTGCCGATCACGATGATTTCTTCAGGCGCAGTGGCGTCTTCGGCTTGCGCTTCCTGTGCGATCAACGGCGTTGCCCATAGCGCGCTCGCCGCCACGCTGCATGCCAGCGCGCTTTTGATGTTCGTGGTTTTCATAATGACTTCCCCGCCTTGCTAAATTTCGATCGCAACATCGAACGGGGATGCAGCCTCACAAGCTGTCTCTTTGGTGACCCGTTTTGTTATTTTGCTGCAACATTGCCGCACTAAATGACTTTTTGGACTTGGCCAGCGCATTCGGTGCGAATCCGGAAACCGTTTGTTCTTTGTCGGCTGCGTGTAATATAATTGCCACAGGCTCAAGACGAAGGCCGGGTGTTGCGCCGTCCGTTTCATAACCAAACAAAAAGGCCCGAGCGTTTCCGCCCGGGCCTTTCCGGCAATCTCGGTCCTGATGAAGAAGGTCAGGCCGAATAATACATATCGAATTCGACCGGGCTCGGGGTCATTTCCCAGCGCGCGACATCGTGCATTTTCAGCTCGATATAGCTGTCGATCTGATCCTTGGAAAACACATCGCCCTTCAGCAAGAACGCGTGATCGGCCTCGAGACTTTCGAGCGCCTCGCGCAGCGACCCGCAGACCGTCGGCACTTCGGCGAGCTCTTCGGGTGGAAGATCGTAGAGATTCTTGTCCATCGCTTCGCCAGGGTGGATCTTGTTTTCAATCCCGTCGAGCCCCGCCATGAACAGCGCTGCATAGGCAAGGTAGGGATTGGCCATCGCATCGGGGAAGCGCACTTCGACGCGCTTTGCCTTGGCCCCTGCACCATAAGGAATGCGGCAAGACGCCGAACGGTTGCGCGCCGAATAGGCGAGCAGCACCGGCGCTTCATACCCTGGCACCAGCCGTTTGTAGCTGTTGGTCGTGGGGTTGGTGAACGCGTTGACAGCCTTGGCGTGCTTGATGATCCCGCCGATGAAGTACAGGCACATATCGGAAAGGCCGGCAAAGCATTGCCCGCAAATAATGGCTTGCCGCCGTCCCAGATCGACAAATGGGTGTGCATGCCGCTGCCATTATCGTCCTTGATCGGCTTGGGCATGAACGTTGCCGATTTGCCATAGGCCTGCGCCACCATGTGGACGACATATTTGTAGATTTGCATGCGGTCTGCGGTCTGCGTCAGCGTGCCGAATGTCAGCCCGAGTTCATGCTGTGCCGCGGCAACCTCATGGTGGTGCTTGTCGCACGGCAGCCCCATTTCGAGCATCGTCGAGACCATTTCCCCGCGGATATCCTGTGCGCTGTCGACAGGCGCGACGGGAAAATAGCCGCCCTTGGCGCGCGGGCGATGCCCCAGATTGCCGCCTTCGTACGATCGCCCGGTGTTGGTCGGCAGTTCGATATCGTCGATTTCGAATCCCGACTTGTTATAGCCGGTTTCGAACTTCACATCGTCGAACATGAAAAACTCGGCTTCAGGGCCGACATAGACGGTGTCGCCAATGCCGGTCGATTTGAGATACGCCTCGGCGCGCTTGGCGGTTGACCGGGGGTCGCGCGCGTAAAGCTCACCCGTCGAAGGCTCGACGATATCGCAAAAGATGATCATCATCGGCGTCGCGCTGAACGGATCGACATAGACCGCCTCGAGATCGGGCTTGAGGATCATGTCGCTTTCGTTGATCGCCTTCCATCCTTCGATCGAAGACCCATCGAACATCAGACCGTCGGTCAGTTCATCCTCGCCAATCACGCCCGCGCACATCGTCAGATGCTGCCACTTGCCCTTGGGATCTGTGAAGCGGACATCGACCCACTCGATCTCCTCCTCCTTGATGCGCTTCAGAATATCTGCCGGTGTCGTGTTGGCCATCTATCGGGTCCTTCTTGTTCCGCGCCCGCCAGCGGGCGGGGCTTAGGGGTACGCGAGGTGAAAATGAAAGTGGGTACGTTGCCCACCGGGAGGGAAGCAGATTCAAATTGCGTCCGAATCCTTCTCGCCGGTGCGAATGCGCAGCGCGCTCTCGATCGACGTCACGAAAATCTTCCCGTCGCCGATCCGCCCGGTTTGCGCCGCCGCTGCGATCGCTTCAACGACACGAGACGCAAGCGCATCGTCGACGACCACTTCAAGCTTCACTTTGGGGAGAAAATCGACAACATATTCGGCGCCGCGATACAGCTCGGTATGGCCCTTTTGTCGTCCGAACCCCTTGGCCTCGGTCACGGTGATGCCGCTGACACCCACTTCGTGAAGCGCTTCTTTGACCTCATCGAGCTTGAACGGTTTGATAACGGCTTCGATCTTTTTCATGGGGCCCCGTTCCCTGCTATTTCGAATCTCACGTAGGTAATAAGCGAGCCGGGGGCCGCACTGCAATCTTTGTGCGGCGATGCCTTATCGACGCGAGCAATTCTGCCTATTGATTAGGCAAAATTCCCGAAACCGATGGTTAATTGGGCAAGCGGGCAGCAAGCCGATCAAACGCTGTCATCGCGATCGCCAAAAAAAAGCCCCCGCGCCATTACAGCGCGGGGGCAAGAAATATCTGACGGCCGCGGGGGGGGGTCAGTGCGTCCGCCATCGCATCATCAACGTGCGATACGCCCCAGGGTTCCCGCGACACGACGAAATTATTTCACGACGAAAAAATCCGACTGATTATCGGCCATCCCGATCTATGCGAAGCCGAGGACCCTCTGCAAATTCCCAATCAAGGATAGGTCCAACCACTTCCGCGCGCAAAATTGTCCGATGCGAATTGCCAGTTGAGACGATCCGACGTCAACGCTTTGAGGTGGGCTTCACGGTCGTTCCGATAATCGACATAATGCGCGTGTTCCCACACATCGATCACGAGCAGCGGATGCCATGATTGGCCGACGCCGGTTTCGGCATCGTGCGTATCGATGATCTTGATGTCATTGCCATCGCGCACCAGCCACACCCATCCCGATGCAAAATGCCCGACGCCGGCTTTTACCAGCGCAGCTTCAACATCGGCGAGCGCGCCAAATTGCCGGCACAATGCCCCCAAAAGCTCTGGCGATGGGTCTGTGGGTTCGGGAGACAGGCTGTGCCAGTAAAAACCATGGTTCCAGACCTGGGCGGCCTGATTGAACATCGCGGTGTTTCCAGATTGACGGGCCTGCATCACGATCTCTTCGAGACTGGCATCGTCCAACGCGGTGCCCGCAACCGCGTCGTTGGTTTTCTTAACATAGGCGCGGTGATGTTTTCCGTGGTGGAACGACAGCGTCTCGCGTGAGATGACGGGTTCCAGAGCGTCGAGCGCGTAGGGAAGCGGCATCAGTTCGATAGGCACGGAATTACCTTTTTTTGCGTGGGCAGATAAATTTGGACAAGGCGCCCGGCATTGGCGATGGTGGGGTGGAGACCGAACTGTGACGGCACGAACATACACTGTGCCGCCACAATATCAGACGCCGACAGGTTTATTTGTCGGCGGCATCCCGAACGGTATCGGCGCGGTTCTCCATCGCGTCGGCCCGATTTTCGGCCTTATCCCGAACGCCAGCTGCCCGGTTTTCCATATTCTGTTCGGTCGTCGAATCGACACCGTCCATGCTGTTATCGAGCGTGTCGGCACGATCTTCCATCGCATCGGCAGTGTTATCGGCGGCGTCACGCACGGCGTCGGCCGAATCTTCCATGGCATCAGCGCTGTTTTCTGCAGCATCTTCTGCCGGGCTCTGGCACCCTGCCATTGCAAGAAGTGCCAATGGCGCTGCCATTGCGATCAACGATTTCTTCATCTTATTCTCCCTTTGGAAATGAGGCACCCACGTGGTGCATTCGGTCAGCGGATCGATCCACGACGGAACAGGTTGACGATCGCAAGCAGCACAAGCGCGCCGACAAACGACACGAGCAGCGACTGAAGGCTCAATGATCCTGACGTAATCGGCGCGCCGCCGATCAGCGGTGTGATGATGAACCCTGCCAGTACGGCACCGACGATCCCGACCACGATATTGAGGATGATGCCTTGCTGACCGTCGGTCCGCATCACAAGGCTCGCAAGCCAGCCAAGAATGCCGCCCACTACGAGCAAGATAATGATATTCATCGGTGTTCCTCCATTGTGTTACGCAGCGCAAACGTCGTCGCGCCGCCAAAGTTCCCTTTAACGCGCCACATCATCGCTATGGCTCTTACCGGCTGTGCGCAGATCGGGAGAATGCCGCTGCTTTCCTTTCGCTGCCTATCCCGTAAACAGCGTCGATGACCTTAGCCGCCACTCTCCCTTCCGCCGCGACCGCACCAGACGATCGCCGCTTCCTTGGCCATCCGATCGGGCTTGGGTACCTTGCCTTCACAGAGGCGTGGGAGCGGTTTTCCTATTACGGGATGCAGACGCTGCTGGTGCTATATATGGTCAAAGAGCTGTTGCTGCCGGGCCATATCGAAAATGTCGCGTTCTTCGATAGTTTCCGGCGGCTGTATGGCGGGCTCGAAGGGCAGGCGCTCGCATCGGCGATTTTTGGCACCTATGCCGCCTCTGTCTACCTGACGCCGATTGCAGGCGGCTGGCTCGCCGATCGCTTCCTTGGAAAACGCAACGCGGTTCTGATCGGTGCGGTCACCATGGCGGCGGGCCATTTTCTGATGGCGTTCGAGGTTAGTTTTCTGATCGCACTGCTGGCGCTGATCATCGGCAGCGGGTTTTTGAAGGGCAATATCGCAAGCCTTGTCGGCAGCCTGTATTCGGCCTCCGACCTCCGCCGTGCCGACGCGTTCCAGATATTTTATCTCGGCATCAACGCAGGGGTAATCGCGGCCCCGCTGATTGTCGGGACTTTGGGCGAAAAGATCGGCTGGCACTGGGGGTTCGGTGCGGCCGGCGTGGGGATGCTGGTTGCGCTGGGCATCTATCTGGCAGGGCTCAAGCATCTGCCGCCCGACCGACTGACCCGCAACGATCCAACAGCCTTAAAGCCAAGGCTCGAACGCCACGAATGGCCTGCGCTGATCGCGTTGTTGTTGCTCATCCCGGTCATGGCGGTCGCGATCGTGCCCAACAACCAGATATTCAATGCCTATCTGGTGTGGGGCGATGCGCAATTCGATCTCTCATGGGGCGGTGAAAAACTGCCGACCACATGGCTGGTCACGCTCGATGCCATCGTGTCGGTCAGCTTTCTGGCCGGCATCGCGCTGTTTTACCGCTGGTATGGCAAGCATTACCGCGAGCCCGACGAGATCACCAAGATGATCATCGGTGCCGGCTTTTCGGTCCTTGCAACCCTATGCCTTGTTGCCGCTGCCGCCACGCAAGAGCCGGGGGAGAAAATCGGTTTATTCTGGCCGGTGATGTTTCATATCATCAATTCGATCGGCTTTGCGCACCTCCTGCCTGTCAGCCTGGCGCTGTTTGCCAAGGTTGCACCCAGATCGGTTAACGCAACGGTGATCGGTCTTTATTATCTGGCATTTTTTACCGGCAATGCGCTGGTCGGCTGGATCGGCGGCACGCTCGAAACGCTGCCGATCGTCGAGTTCTGGCTGCTCCACACCGCATGCGCAGGCATCGCGCTGGCAGCGTTCATCCTGTTCCGCATCTTCGGAAGCCGCTTCATGGTCGCTCAGGGTTAGCATCGGCTATCGCGGTCTCGTTCGACAGCGATTGGATCTGGCTGGTGCAGCGATTGGCAGCGAGCGATCTGGCAAGCGCGAGCGGATCGGCAGGAGCCGCGATAGGCACGAAGCGCACCGTGGCTATCGTCGCGGCTTTGGTGCCGTTCCGGGTTTCGACGGTATAAGGGCGGCCATCGGCAATGGGGATGTCTGAAGGCGCGGCGTACCCGATCTCCGCGCCTGCACCAAAGCTGTAGGTCAGCACGCGGCCCCCGCGATCGTCGCGAAAAATCACGTCTTGCTCGGCACCGGCTTGCCGGATCAGTTCGAATGGCTGGCCCCGAACAAGGCAGAATGTTCCGCTGTCCCCCATACGGTAATGCCACCATGCTGCATCGACCTGCGCCGCCATATC
>JANPIQ010000128.1:0-5816 GCA_031425075.1 Sphingomonadales bacterium | reverse complement strand
AGAAATAGTTCTTCCGGTCGAAGCGCGACCATTTGTGGATCTCGGCACCGAGCGCAAGGCCCGTCCGCACGGCCTGGCGCACGCATTCGCCGTTGAGCACCGGCAGCATCCCCGGCATGGCGGCATCGACGAGGCTGACCTGGCTGTTCGGCTCGGCGCCGAACGCCGTAGCGGCGCCCGAGAAGAGCTTCGATTGCGCGGTAACCTGGGCATGAACTTCGAGCCCGACGACGATTTCCCAATCACCGGTAGTGCCTTTTACCCGGAAGGTGCCAAGCCTGCAATCATCGCTATATGTCATGTCGGCATTTTGCGTCGACTGGGGCCGATTGGCAAGGTCGTCACCGGTGGCGTGGTCACGGCCGCTGTTCGCGTTTTGCTGCGACTGCGAAATCTTGTCCGGTTGGAAAAGGGATGCTATCGCAACTCCCGGTGGGTTGACGCCAGCGCGGCACTTTTCGAAGGGATGGGGCATGCCATCTGGCGGACCAGAGTGACAAAAAAGCCATCGATCGTCGTCAGTCTTGCGCTCGCTTTTCTGACACTTTTGCTGCCCGCCATTATAAATGGCAGCATTTTGTTGTTTCCCGACAGCATCGGTTATTTCCATGCCGGCCAAGCCACGATCGAAGGCATCGAACAGGTCCTCGGCGGTCCCGACAAATCGTTGACCGCAACCGCTCAAGCGCCGACGTCGAACCTAGCGACGCGTTCCGAAGACGGCATTTCAACGTCGCGTTCGGTCTATTACGGCTTTCCGTTTGTGGCGCTTCACGCGATCGGCGGTGGTTGGGCACTTGCGATCGTGCAGGCGCTCTTTGCATTTGTCAGCCTGGCGCTTGGCATCCGGCGACTTGTCGAGAGCGATTGGACACGGACAGCGCTGGTCATCATTTCAGTCGCCCTGCTCGGCGGGCTGAGCATGTTCACGACAACAGCAATGCCGGATGTGTTTACCGGCCTGATGGTGTTGGCTTTTGCCATGTTTCTGCCGGCCTGGCCCGATATGCCGGGGCACGAGCGGGGTTGGTGGCTGACAATGATCCTTGCATCGTGTCTCGTTCACAAATCGAACCTCGCGGTCGCTCTGGTGCTCGTTGTGCTGGGTTTCGCCATAGCAATGCTGGCTCGCCGCAGCCTCCGCCGGTCGGCGCAAATCGCGGCGATACTGGCCCTCAGCATCGGTGCGCATGCCATTGTTGGGTTCGCTGTCGAACGCTTGTCGGGTAAGCCCGCGGCCGAGGCGCCCTTCGTTTTGGCGCGGATTGTGGCGGACGGCACTGCTAAGCTGTACCTCGATTCCAATTGCCATGACGCTGGGTTTACGCTCTGTCGATATCGGGACCGTCTGCCGGCCACCGCAGATGATTTCCTGTGGTCGAGTAATCCGGCAGTCGGCATCATGCACGTCGTTCCGGTTGCCGAGCGGACTGCTATCATCAAGGAAGCGAACCACCTTGTTCTAGGTGCGATTGCCGAGTTTCCGTTGCATCAGTTATGGGCATCGCTCGGCAACTTCGCGCGCCAGTTCGTCCATGTCGGGGTTAACAGATATAGCCTGGGGCCGTTGTCGAAGGCGGCAGAGACGCCAGCACTTTCGGACGTGCTCGATCGATATCCGACCACGCCGGCGGGGGACGGGCGACTGCCGTTCGGGGCCATCAGTGCGGTGATGACAGCGACCTATGGCATTGCCCTTGCCACGATCGGCATTCTGGCATGGCGAAGCGGCCGCGCCGGCGATGCTGTTGCATCGCTGCGGCGCGAAGCCATCGGCTGGCTCGTTGCCGGTCTCGTCATCAACGCGGCGATCGGCGGCGTGCTTTCCACCGTTTCGGATCGTTATCAGGGCCGAGTCGCGTGGCTGGCGCTGTTGGCGGCGTTGACGGCCGTCTCGCTTCGCTCCGCTGCCGCGGCGCGCCCCGCCTATCGTGCGCGCGGTTGAGCGAAGAGGGCAATCAGGCCGACGCTATAAAATCATTGCTGCATTGCAGAAGAGTTGATAGCGCTATCTCGCCCAGCGTGCCTTGGCATGCCCGATCGTGGATGATGTCAGTATGATAAGTCTCAGCAATAACGCTCGCCCTGTCAATCTCATTATTCGAATTACATCCTGTAACGAAGCCGAATTTCCATAACTGGACGTTTAGATGGGCGGCAAGATCGGTAGAATGGGCGTAAAAATTGAAGTCATCACCCTTAGGGTCGTTTCGCAGGAAGGGACCGTTGTCTTGTACCATAAGCATCTGGAATAACATCGTATGACCGAATTAAGTGTCCCGACCGCGCAGCATGGTGAAACAGCATTCACCATCGTAGTGCCGTGCTTCAATGAAGAAAAGGCAATAGCGGAAACTGTGCACGAGCTTGGGGTCGCACTACCGACTAAGATACCCTATGAACTGATTGTTGTTGATGATGGCTCTACAGACGGCACGGCTGCTATTTTGGCCGAACTGGGGAAGTCGGTCGAAAGATTGAGGGTCATAACGCATGACCGCAATCGCGGCTATGGTGCCGCGCTCAAGACTGGAATGCGGCTTGCTCGAAGCCAATTCATCGCCATTACTGATGCGGACGGTACATATCCGAACGAGAGGTTAGCCGAACTGTACGAGCGCTGTCGTGATATCGATATGGTCGTTGGCGCGCGCGTTGGAGACAATGTCAATTATTCAAAGCTACGTGCGATTCCGAAATTCTACCTCCGGCTGTGGGTGTCGTGGATCGCGCGTACACGGGTCCCGGATATCAATTCGGGTATGCGGGTGTTTCGCAAATCCGTCGCGGAGCAATTTATCGGCATCCTGCCAGACGGCTTTAGCTTCACGATAACGATCACGCTTTCCATGCTGACCACATATCGTCCTGTCGAATTCGTTCCGATAAGCTACCAGCACCGCGTCGGAAACTCCAAGATCAAGCCGATCCGGGATACGCTGCGTTTCGCAAAGATCATTTTGCGGACGGGCATCTATTTCGCGCCAATGCGCGCATTTGCACCGGCAATTATTTTTCTGGGTGTGATGACACTGATCAGCCTCGTACGCGATCTGATCCGATTAGATCTGAGCGAGGCAACGCTTATTCTATCCCTCTTTACGGTCAACTTCGGTATGTTTGCACTGCTTGCTGACATGATCGATAAGCGAGCGCTGCGCTGACAACGGATGCGCGCGGCGATCCTGCCGTCGCCCAACGTCATTTTCGCATGCGCCCTAGAAGCTTGACCTGGAGCTCGGCCGGCGGCCAGCCGACAACTTTGTTGGCGTGAACATGCCGCAAATGACGATCCACACCAACCCGATTCAAGTCGGTTGAACTCTGCGTCAATCTGGCCGACGGCCCTGGACAACAACATTCCAGGCCATGCGGCCGGCGATCGGGTCGAGCATCTGGTCAGCAGCACAACTTGCCCGCGACAGAAGCTGTGTCACCGGCTGGAAAGGCAGCACGACTTCGGCAAAGGGTGTCGAGAAAAGGCCCTGGGGAAACGCCACAACGTCGACAAAGCCAGCTTCGGTATAGAGCGCTATGAGTTCATCGGCAGAATACTCCCGCTGATCTTCCGAATAGGCGCTGTCTATCCGCTTGCGGATGGCGCGGGCAGCGCCGATAGCCGGATTGCCACGCTGGGGTTCGTTCGCGACGAACCAACCGCCCGGCTTTAGCACATCCCTCATCTGCGTGAGGACAAGTGCAGGGTTTTCAAGATGATGGAGCACGCCGATCATGAAAACAACGTCGAATTGGCGGTCATGACCGAGCGCTTCGACGTCGCACGTTTCGAATGTGGCACCCGGCCTGTTGTTGAATTGGTTGGCGTAGTCGATGAGTTCGGCGGCATAATCGATGCCGAGGTAGGACCCATAACGGCCTTCAAGGTAGGTCGCACCGTAACCCGCGCCGCAGCCGACCTCCAATATTGCAATGTCATTTCGCTTCGGAAGTTTGCTGAAGGTCTGCTCAAGGCGGTGTCGCCGCGCATCACGATGCGCCGGCTTGAGATCCTTGGCAGCATATTGCTTGGCAATAGCATTGAACAGCGCGCGGTCGCGTTCGGCGAATTCGGTGTCTACCATGATAAACCTCTGATGGTGTCAGGTGAAACGATCAAACGGCGCTCGCTCGGCCAGCAAATACGTAACGATACCAAAAAAACTTCAATACCATGGAGAAAACCAACGAAATCAGCAACGCCAGGACGTAATAAAGACCGAGACTGTCCATCAGCAACAAAAACGTCAAATATTCAGCTGACCGAAACAGCGCCGTGCTTCCGGCAAAGACCAACAGATCGCGCCATGGCTTGCTCTTGCTGTTGAAGACAAGACGCCGTGTTGCCAAAAATGTAAATGCAAATCCGGCAACAAAGGAAATTGCCACCGCAATCCGAGGCGAAATGTTGCCAAACTCATGGAGCACAACAGGCAGGCCGACAGTGACAGATGCGCTCATTCCCGTAACAAGGCCGAACCGCATCATCTGGTTGAGCACAGTGTTCGGCGTACGTAATTGCGTGATAAAGCCTGAAATCATTGTTACTTGCTCATCAATACGGGCCGGGGCATGACCCTAACGCTAAACTGAGACAACACGACCTCCGGGGCCGACGTTATTGTTCGCGAGGCAACATGGCACGTCTGATGGCACGTTGCACCATGAATCGCCTGCATCATAAAGACTGCGCCTGGCAAAACGCGCTAAAACTCTCCGTCGCGGGATAACGACAAAAATTCATGTTGGATTGCGTGCTCCATTCAGCTTCTCAAAGCGTTGGCGGCACCGTACCCGCAAAAAGCAATTGCCGCCACACCAAAGCGAGCAATGACCTGATGATCCAGTAAGCGGTCAAGGGCGTGCAGCGAAACCCGCTGCACGCACGCTCGCGACGATGCAACCTGCCAGTGCCGGCATGGTCGAAGCGTCACCATCGCGCGCTACAGCGCCGTCACCCGATGGCCGTAAAGCCCCGGTGTGGTTGACTGGCGGCACCCGAGGTGGTTACCGAAGCGACTGGCAAACGCGATGCAAGGACGAATCGTGGCAACGGTCATCATGAAGCCTTACGAGCGACGGAAGGACCTCGGCCCTCTCGCGCGCGTCATGCTCTGGGCCCTGCTGGTGTTCGTCGCGATGGTCTATGGCCTCCTTGTGGTCATCCTGCCAGCGCAGCTGATGGCCTATCCGGCGATACCGATCTTCATCATGATGGCCATCATCCTGTGGATTGTCCCCGACACCGGTGGTGTCGATTACGATCGACTGCAGGGGATGATGATCCCCTATCTTGCCCTGTCGATCGCCTGGCCGGGCTATGTGGCGTTCAACGTGCCGGGGCTGCCATGGATCTCGCTGACGCGTGGCGCGCTGCTGATCGTCCTGCTGATTTTCGTCTGGAATCTGTCAACATCGAGCGACGTTCGCGCCAAGACCCGCGATGCCGTATCGGGGATGCCGCTGGCCATCCGCGCTTTCTGGTTGTTCTGGGCCACGATGGTCGTTTCCTTGGTCTTCTCGGACGCCGTCACGGCCTCGATCACCAAGTTTGTCAATGTCCAGATCTACTGGACAATGGCGCTGTTCGTGACGGCAATTCTGGCATGTCGCCCGGGTTTCGTGATGAAGGTCGCCCGAACGGTCGTGATCGCCAGCGGCATCGTCCTGCTTTACAGCCTCTATGAACGCAGCATCGAGCGCGTTCCCTGGCTCGATTATCTGCCGTCGTTCCTGAAGATCGATCCGGACTTGTTCGGGACCTTGGTAAATTCGCAATCCCGCGCCGGGACAAACGTCTACCGCGTTCGCGGCCCCTA
>JANPIQ010000127.1:0-3065 GCA_031425075.1 Sphingomonadales bacterium | reverse complement strand
TGACTGCGCTCATTGCAGGGGCCACATTCTGGAAAGTCAGATCGGGGAGGGTAGCGGACGCTGGGTCGCGTAAAGAGGTCTTCCTTGCCGGGGGCTCGCTGACGTGGCCATTTGTTGCCGGCTCGATCACGCTTACAAATCTGTCGACCGATCAGCTTGTCGGTATGAACGGAAACCAGATGCTGTTGCTGGCGTGGTGGGAAATTGCCGGCTTCGCCGGGCTCATGATCCTCGCTTATGTCTTTGTTCCGGTTTACTACCGCAACAAATGCACGACGGTAACAGAACTGCTTGAGCGGCGGTATCAGGGGCGAAGCATTCGAACGCTGATCTCGGCAATCTTTCTCATCGGCAACGTCCTCATCTATCTCCCTGCGGCGCTCTATTCTGGTGGGCTCTTCATGCAGTCTTTGCTGGGTTCAGGCGTGCCTGTCATCGTATTTGCCTCAGGCCTTGCGGTGATAGGCGCGCTTTATACCATGCTCGGTGGCCTCAAAGCCGTAGCGATCATGGATACCTATTCAGGTTTCGGCATCTTGGGATTGGCACTGTTAATTGTGTTCCTCGCGCTGGCGGCGGTTGATTTCGATATCGTAACGGGTGTTCCCCTAGAACGCCTCAGCATGATCGGAAACGCGCAATCGCCTATCCCTTGGCAGACGCTGTTTACCGGGATGCTCTTTATCCAGATTTTCTACTGGTCGACCAATCAGAATATTACGCAAAAGGCCATGGCAGCACCGACAGTGCGAGAAGCGCAAAAGGGGGTCCTCGCTGCCGCGATCGTCCGCATCCTGGTCATCCCGCCGATCGTCGTGATACCCGGCGTTGTCGCCTATAAGCTGTTCGGCGATGTAGGGGATGCGGCCTATGGCCGGCTCGTCGGCGAAGTCCTGCCCGGCTGGCTGTCGGGTGCGTTTGCGGCGATGGTTGCGGCGGCCGTCATCACGACTTTCAGCGCGGTGCTCAACTCGACAGTGGCGCTGTATTCGGTCGATTTTCACGAACAAAGGTTTGGAAAGGTCGCCAATCATTGGCGGCTTGCCGCGATTGTTTCGGCTGTGGTCACAATTGCCGCTGTGTTGCTGGTCCCAGTTTATGAGAATCCGAAAATTATCGTCGATCTTCCCGGCGATCAGAGCATCATCAACCTGCTTCAGCAGCTGAATGGCCTCGCATCGATGCCGATCCTGTCGGCCTTCATTGCTGGCTTGCTGTTTCGCAACGTTGGATCGCAGGCGGCTGTGGCTGGCGTGATCTGGGGCGTCGCCGTCTACGCCGCTTACACGTTCTGGTGGCTGCCTGCGGGGCTGATCACGTTGCACTATATCCACTTCATGGTGATCGTCCTGGCAAGCTCGATTGCGGCCGCACTGATCTGGAATCGCGTGGTGCTGGGGAACCACGCACAATGGATTGGCTTGGATGCAGTGCGGGGTTAGCGCGCTGCACTCGCCTTCTTGGCGATCGATAACGCGCCCAAAAGCGCTGAATTGTCTCCCAATCCGGGGCGCACGACGATGGTACCTGGATCGCCGACAAAATAACCACCACCTGCGTAGCGCGCCGTCGCGCGGACAGTTTCGAGAAGTCCCGAAGTCTGCATCACGCCGCCGCCGAGGACGATCGCTGCAGGTTCCATGATCGCTTGAAAGCTGCACACCGCCTGCCCCAGATACCATCCGATCATGTCATGCGCTTCATGATCGGATGGCAGTTCGGAAAGCGACTTGCCCCAACGCGCGATGATCGCAGGTCCGCTTGCCAGGCCTTCAAGGCAATCGCCGTGGAAAGGGCAGATACCAGGAAAATCGCTATCATCACGATGCCGCGGTGACCGAATATGCCCCATTTCCGGATGCGAAAGCCCTCGCAAAAGCCCGGCCTTACTGGCAAAACCCCCGCCTATTCCGGTCCCTATCGTCACATACAATAGCGAAGAATGTCCCCGCCCTGCCCCCCACGTCAACTCCCCGATCGCTGCGCCGTCAACATCGGTTTCAATGGCAATCGGACAGTCAAAATCTGCCGCGAAATGACCAGCCACATCAACTTCGCTCCAATGCGGTTTGGTCGTGCGCGTGATGCGTCCCCATGTGCTCGAATTCGGATCGAGATCGAGCGGACCGAAAAATGCAATGCCGATCGCCTCAAGCGTCATATCCTGTGCACGGAACCAGCGGCTGCACGCCTGAAGCGTTTCTGCTGGCTCGGTCGTCGGCACCCGATGCCTTGCGATGATATCACCCGATGATGCGGCGACCGCGACAACGATCTTGGTGCCGCCCCCTTCGATCAAGCCATAAAATTTCATGCCCTGACTAAGCCACCCAAGCACGATCACCGTCAAGCGCGATCCGAAACACTGGTGCCGGGATGCCGCCAAAATGCGCGCGTCGCCACGCTGGATCGTCTTTGACGGATTGACTGTCGGTACCCAAAAGATCGACAAATGCATGCACGCTCAGGTCTGGCATTACCCACCAGCTATAGGTTTGGAACGGCGCCGTTTCAGGATTTGCAGCGACGATGCCGCTGTCGTTGATCGGCCTGTACGGCCCGACCACCTGTTCGCTCACCATCCCGTACAGTCCATTAGGCCCGTTGGGCATGTCTGGTGCGAATGTGCGCCGCTGCGTCGACCAGAACAGATAATAACGCGCATTGTGCAGCACGACGTGCGGCCGTTCGAGCTCGTTGTTCAGCCGGTCTGCGGAAACAAGCGGCGGCAACAACCCCCAAGGCTCGGTGTCTCGGCTTCTGGTCGCAAGACCGATACAGCCGTTCCATCGGCTGACCGATTGTTTCAGGCTTCCAGTGAACAACAAGAACTCGCTTTCGGTCACCGGATCGTAAAAATACGCCGGATCTCGAAACCCCTTGATGAACCCAGGCTGCCCTTCATGCGGGCCGACGAGCAGGTATTGATCGTCGTCGCTTTCGATGCACTCGACAGCGGCAGACCAGCTGCCGAGATGCAAATCGGCGTCGGTCCATCCCAGGGCCGCCGATGTTGAAAAAATGCGCTGTGCAAAGGAAGGCACGGTTTCACCGCGAAATCCGGC
>JANPIQ010000126.1:0-2316 GCA_031425075.1 Sphingomonadales bacterium | reverse complement strand
TCTGCGCCACCAGCGTGTTTACTTCGGCCACGGCGCCGGTGCGGCCATCGCGCCGCGCCAGATATTCGGTCGCGACCGAGATGATCCCGCCTGCATTGATAACGTAATCGGGCGCGTACAGGATCCCGCGCGCCGCCAGCGCTGCGCCGTGCTCGGCCCGCGCAAGCTGGTTGTTGGCCCCGCCTGCAACAATCGCGCAATCGAGCGCGGCGATGCTCGGCTCATCAAGAATAGCGCCCAGCGCATTGGGGCTGAACACATCGCACCGGGTCGTCATGATCGCCTCGGTCGAGACCACGTCGGCCCCCAATTGCTGCGCCAGCACGCCCGCACGGTCGGTGTTGATATCGGCGAGGGTCAGCTTTGCCCCGTCCTTCGCCAGCAAGCGCGCCACCCCGCCCCCGACGCTGCCGGTGCCCTGCACCGCGATATGCACACCTGCCAGGCTATCCGTGCCCAGCTTGTGCGCGGCCGCCGCCTTGATGCCGAGATAGATGCCGTATGCGGTGAACGGCCCGGGATCGCCGCCCGCGCGGCCCTCACCTGACACCGGCAAGCCCGAGACATGCGCGGTGCGCTGCGAGACGGTGACCATGTCAGCTTCGGAAATGCCGACGTCTTCGGCGGTGACATAGCGGCCCTGCAACCGCTCGACCGCATCGCCGAACGCGGCGAGCATTGCCCCGGTCTTGGTCCGGTCGGCATCGGCGAGGATCACCGCTTTGCCCCCGCCCATCGGCAGGCCCGCCATCGCGTTCTTGTAGCTCATCCCGCGCGACAGCCGCAGCGCATCGCGGATCGCGCCCGCCGGATCGGCATAGTGCCAGAACCGCGTGCCGCCCGCCGAAGGGCCAAGATGGGTGGAATGGACCGCGATGATCGCCGTCAGCCCGCTCGCCCGATCGTGCACCAGTTGCACGAGTTCGTGCGCATCAAAATCAGGCTCGGCCCAGAATGCGGTCATACGCGGTAATCCCCTCTCCGGCGCGGGCAAAAATCGGCTGAGAGGGGGGGATGATGGGGCGACCGACGGGGTTTGAACCCGCGACCTCCGGTACCACAAACCGGCGCTCTAACCAACTGAGCTACGGTCGCCACATGCCCCCGCTCGCATACCACCTTTTCGGTCGCTGCCAAGCCCGCGCAAGGCGCGCGGTTTACGCAAGGCACACGCGCGGTCAAGTGCGCTGGTTACGGGGCCGCGCCTCTTGCACAAAGGCCCGTCCAAGGGAAGCGAAAACTGTTTTACAGACGCTCTGGCGCAAGATTATTACGCGGGCCTGTGATGCCCCGTGAATCCCCGCTAGTCATTGCCAAGTCCCGCACGGCTTCTATCCTCACGGACGATGATCACATCCAGCGACTCTGTATCCGCGCGACTGACCGGGCATGGCGGCATGCAGCGCGTGCCCAGCCCCAAGGCGGAGATATTTCAGCATAAGCGATTCGTTCCGCCCGATCTGTGTGCCGATCTGATCGCGCTGATCGAGCGAGACCGCCGCCCCTCGACCATCGCCGACGACAATGGCGATCCCTATTTCCGCACCAGCGAGACTTGCGATCTCGCAGGTGATTGTCCCGCGGTGCAGCAGGTCGAGGCGCTGATCACCCAGCTATCCGGGATCGATCCGGTCTACGGCGAGCCATTGCAGGGCCAGCGTTACGATGTCGGGCAGGAGTTCAAGGCTCACACCGATTATTTCGCGCCGGGGGGCCGAGATTTCCAGCGGTTCTGCACTTTGTCGGGTCAGCGCACCTGGACGTTTATGATCTATTGCAATGAAGTGGCCGCAGGCGGCGCTACACGGTTCAAGCTGCTCGACAAGACTTTCCAGCCCGAGGCCGGCAAATTGCTGTGCTGGAACAACCGCTTGCCGGACGGCAGCGTCAATCACGCGACGCTGCATCACGGGATGAAGGTGCGCAAGGGCGTAAAATACGTGATCACCAAGTGGTATCGCGAGAAAGAATGGAGCGGGTGATGGACGATTTTTCAGCAATTGCCGAAAAGCTGCGGCTGCGGTTGGCGGAACTTGATGACCGCTCCGGTGAAATCGAGAGCGATCTGCGCGGGCCGCTCGACACCGATACAGACGAACAGGCGGTCGATCTTGCCGATGACGAAGTGCTGGAAGGCGTCGAGGACGTGCTGCGTGCCGAAGCGCAGCAGGTGCGGCTTGCGCTCGCCCGGATCGATGATGGCACCTATGGCACCTGCGCCAATTGCGGAGCCGACATTCCGCATGCCCGGCTAGAAGCACAGCCGACCGCGACCCACTGCATCACGTGTGCGTGACGCTTGGATTGAGTCCGGCC
>JANPIQ010000125.1:0-13372 GCA_031425075.1 Sphingomonadales bacterium | reverse complement strand
GGTTCTATATGCGCTTCACCGTCGCTGACCGGACGGGCGTGCTCGCCGAACTGACCGCGGCGATGCGCGATGCAGGCGTGTCGATCGAAAGCATGATCCAGCGCGGCGAAGCCCCCGATGGCGGCGTGATGGTGGTTATGGCAACGCATCAAGCACCGGGGTGCGCGATCGATCAGGCGTTAAAAGCGCTGGAAGGATCGAGCAGCCTCACCGGTGCCCCGATGGTGATGCCGATTCTCGATTTTTAGGGGGAATGGCCAAAGCGCCGCGGAAAAGCGCTAGCGAATACTTGCTCGTCTATCCTGAGCTTGTCGAAGGAATGTCCTTCTTTGGAAACCGCAGCGCCCGGAAAAGGCAGGGCTTGGTCAAGCTCAGGCTGAACCGATTTTGAGGCTCTTGGTTTTCGGGAGGGCAGAAACCATTCTACGGAGCGAGGGGCCGATACCTGATCCCACCATCACCACCGATCGCGGTGTTCACCGAAACGCCAATCATGCCGCAATCGACAAGGAATGGACCGCGCTTGTCGCAGGGCGTCATGATGTGTTGCAACCGTTCACGCTCGCCCATCAGCGTTTCGGCTCTCGGATCGCCGGTTTCGAAAACTCCTGTCAGCGGAACACGGTACCTATCCGCATCGCGGCGCGCGCACACAATGATCTCATTGCCTTGCGGATTGCGATTGCAGGGAGGTTCGACAGCCGTCAGCTTGCGGTAAGTCGCAAGAGTTATCTCCGACGCGGTTCCCGGCGACGCGCTTCCCAACGCAAGAACCACCAAAGCAACACGTCTCGACATGGTCATACTCCTCGCCTAACGGCTCACGCCGAACCCCGATGTCTAGGATTATCATAAATGACGGTTACTGCCAGCGACGTTCTCGATCGCGTTCTCGTTCTCGAAATGGTGCGCGTTACCGAAGCGGCGGCGATTGCCGCATCGACGATGATCGGGCGTGGCGATGAAAAGGCCGCCGATCATGCTGCTGTCGAGGCGATGCGCGCGGCGCTGAACGAGCTTTACATTGATGGAACGGTCGTCATCGGCGAAGGTGAGCGCGACGAGGCACCGATGCTGTATATCGGCGAAAAAGTGGGGTCTGCCATCGGCAAGGGACCCAAGATCGACATCGCGCTCGATCCGCTCGAAGGCACGACGATCACAGCGAAGGCCGGGCCCAACGCGCTTGCCGTGCTGGCGGTCGCCGAATCGGGCAATCTGTTGAATGCGCCCGATGTCTATATGGACAAGCTTGCGGTGGGCCCAGGCTTCCCCGATGGCATCATCGATCTCAACAAGTCGGTGACTGAAAATGTCGCGGCGGTGGCTGCGGCAAAAGGCGTCGATCCCAGTGAAATCATCGTCTGCGTTCTCGATCGCCCAAGGCATGAAAAGATGATTGCCGAACTGCGCGGCATCGGATGCGGTGTGGCGCTGATCCCCGATGGCGATGTGGCAGGCGTGATCGCGGTGACCGATCCCGACACGACAATCGACATGTACATGGGAACCGGTGGCGCGCCCGAAGGTGTGCTTGCGGCGGCGGCGCTGCGCTGCGTGGGCGGGCAGTTCAAGGGGCGGCTGTTGTTCCGCAACGAGGATGAACGTGGCCGTGCGCGCAAATGGGGCATCACCGATCTCGATTATGTCTATGACCTGACCGAGCTTGCGAAGGGGGATTGCATCTTTGCCGCCACCGGCGTGACCGATGGCAGCCTGCTCGATGGGGTCAAGCGGCGCAAGAACGGCACGATGACGACCGAAAGCGTCGTGATGCGGGCGAGTTCGGGCACCGTCCGCTGGGTGAAAGGCGAGCATCGCAAACAGGTGTGATGGTGCGTATCCTTGCCGCTGGCGCGGTGCAAGATTACGGCTTATCATGCGTGTATTGTTAGGGTAATACAGCCGTCCGATGACCGACGCCTCGCACGCACCTGCACGACCAGCCTATGGCGCTGCCGAAGATTTCGGCTATTTCGATCGCGAGACTGCGCCTTGGGGGCAGGCCTCCGGCGGGACAGCTTCACCGCCCGGTCCTGCCACACCGCCGGTTTCGCGCTGGCCCGCACGCCGCAAATGGATCAAGCGGGGCGTGCAAGTCACGATTATCCTGCTCGTGGCTGCCATCGTCTGGCTGATTGTTACCGCACCACTTTCCAAATCGCTCCAGCCGATCGCGCCGCCGCGGCTGACGCTGGTAACCGCCGATGGTCAGCCGATCGCCCGCAATGGCGCGATTATCGAGCGGCCGGTCAGGGCTGCTGATTTGCCAGCGCATGTGGCGCAGGCGTTTCTGGCGATCGAGGACCGTAGATTTTATTCGCATTGGGGCATTGATCCGCGTGGGCTGGCGCGCGCCGCGCTCAACAATATGGGATCGGGTGGCACGCAAGGCGGATCGACGATCACGCAGCAACTGGCCAAGATCACGTTCCTGACCCCCGAACGCAGCATGACGCGAAAGGCACGCGAACTGCTGATCTCGTTCTGGATGGAAATCTGGCTGACCAAGGATCAGATACTCGAACGCTATCTGTCGAACGTATATTTCGGTGACAATGTGTATGGCCTTCGCGCGGCTTCGATGCATTATTTTTATCGCCAGCCCGAAAAACTTACCGTCGCGCAATCGGCGATGCTGGCAGGGCTCGTGCAGGCCCCGTCGCGTCTGGCACCGACCAAAAATCCCAAGGCTGCCGAACGACGGTTGCGGATGGTGCTCGCCGCAATGGTTGCGACAGGCGACCTGACCGATGGTGCGGCAAAAGCCACCAGGATCCCGAGGCTTGATGTTCGTCGCCGGTCTGAAATTCCCACCGGGACCTATTTTGCCGATTGGGCCATGCCCGCAGCGCGCGCAGCAGTGGCTGCGACCTATGGCGAACAGCGGGTGACAACGGCGCTCGATTCGCGCCTCCAGAACATCGCGCGCAGGGTGGTCAACGCAGCGCCGCTCGGCAAAGCACAAGTCGCGTTGGTGGCGATGCGCCCTTCAGGTGAAGTGGTCGCGATGATCGGCGGTAAAAGCTACAAATCATCGACGTTCAACCGCGCGACGCAGGCCCGCCGCCAGCCCGGATCGACGTTCAAGCTGTTCGTCTATTACGCAGCGTTGCGCGCGGGGATGACGCCAGACACACAACTGGAAGATACGCCGATCATCGAAGGCAGCTACCGCCCCAAGAATAGCGGCGATCGGTATCGCGGCACGATCAGCCTTGAACAGGCCTTTGCGCAATCGAGCAACGTGGCGGCCGTGCGGCTGTATCGCCAGCTTGGCGATGAAGCGATCATCAAGGCTGCGCGCGATCTGGGAATCCGCAGTCCGCTGGCCGCAGACCCCAGTCTTGCGCTTGGCAGTTCGGGCGTGACGCTCCTGGAACTGACGTCGGCTTATGCGACGATTGCTGCCGGCGCATATCCTGTCCAGCCGCGCGCTCTTCCCGCGGCGGAACAGGGGCTGGTGGCGCGCATTTTCGATGGCCGCACCAATCTGAGCAGCCGTAACGAAAATCATCTGCGCGGCCTGCTCGAAGCCGTCGTGACCGAGGGAACCGGGCGCGCTGCGCGGATCGGGATCGATGCCTTTGGAAAAACCGGTACCAGCCAGGACAATCGCGATGCGCTGTTCGTGGGATTTGCAGGCGACCTCATCGTCGGAATCTGGATCGGCAATGACGATAATACGCCGCTGCGGGGTATTTCAGGCGGCGGCTTGCCGGCACGCATCTGGCGCGATTTCATGAGCCAGGCGATTTCGGGCGCCGCTCGGCCGCCGGTAAAGACGCGCGCGCCCGATGCCCCTGTCGAACCGCTTGACCTTCCCGAACTGCCCGAAATGCGAGAGGCGACGATCCCGATCGGCGATCGCGGGGAAATCACGCTGGGACGCGATAACAGCGTCTCGATCGGCGGCGATATCGGCGGGATGCCGGTCGATCTTCGGATCGATCGTGACGGCGTCCGGGTGACCCAGCCCTCGGCCGATCCACGCGAAAGCAACGCGCCGCAGCCATAACTGTGCCGGACTGACGCAATTTTGTAATAGACCCGAAAAACAGCTTTCATGATTAAATTGCGTCGTTAATCTCCGCTTCAGAAAACGGGCGACGACTCGGCTATTGCGCCAATTTTCCCCGTTTTTCGAAGAAACATAAGGGAGTAAGGGAATGTCCGATCTTTTGGCGCGTCGCCGCCGCTCAGTCCTGTTGGCCGCCGCTTCGGTTGTCGCGATCGCAATGCCGGCGATGGGTCAGGCGCAAACCTCGCCCGACATGGCCGAACATGATCCACAGATTGTGGTGAACGACACCCTTAATCCCAATGCTGCTGGACCGGGCGGTGCGCTCGATACAGGCATAAATGGCATCGGCCAGATGATCGCGTTTACCAACCAGGGTCTTGGTCTGTGTTCGGGAAGCCTGATCAACCCGCGCACGGTGATTTTTGCGGCGCACTGCGTAAACAGCCGGCCCGCAGATCAATACGGCAGCCAGACAGGTTCGAGCGGCGGGGTCAGTCTCAACTCGGGCGCGATCACCGCTATCGGAACGACAGGCGTGACGCGCGCACGCGTTACCTCAACGGGTGTGCCGCTAAGCTTCGGGTTTGGCGCCACCAACCGCTGCCTTGCCACAACCCCTGGCGTGAATGCGGGAACAGCAACGATCGCCAATCCCGGAAATGGCTGTCAGGCCGAAACGGGCGCGTATGAAAAATGGCGCAATGGCAATTTTGCGACGGTAGCGTCCTCGGCAATCTTCAATGTCAATCAGGTCTGGTACGATACCCGCTCGCTCGAACCTGCTTCAGTCGGGTTCCTTTACGCCGATGTCGCCATTGCGACGCTCGATACTCCAGCGTCCGACATTCCTACCTGGACCACGCTGTTCTCACCGCTTACCGGACCGACGCACGGCATCGTGACAGGTTATGGCGTGAATGGCACGCACACGTCGGCGCAGGGTGGCGCTTCCTGTCCATTCCCGCGGCCACCGGGCGAATCCTGCCGTCCAATCGGCGGGATCGATTATCGGCGCCGTGCCGCCGAAAACATGATCGATGTTCTGGCATCGCTCGATGACAATGACGAAGCCTTTTTCCCTGGCAGCCCTTTCAACGGGACCGATAACCCGCAAGCTTTGTATCAGACCGATTTCGACAGCCCCGGCGGACCGGCCACATTTAACGGCGTGACCAACTTCGATATCGATTTGTTCGACGGCGCGGCATTGCCGAATGAGGCGACGACGGCAGGCGGCGATTCAGGCGGTCCGTTGATCGCCGATCAGGCGTTCGCCCGGCCAACCATTGTCGGCGTGCTTTCGGGCGGGTCGCGTTACTTCAACGAGCAGCGTTTCTCGACCTACGGCACCACCAGCTTTTACCAGCCGTTGTTCCTGTATTGGGAAGAAATCGTTACCAACAACCCCTATGTCTATGCCAGCGCGAAAACGGGCAGCGGCAGCTGGTTCGATCCGACGCGTTGGGTGCAGGATATGGATCCGGCGTACCAGATCGCTGTCGAGGGCGCGTTGGTCAACGGCCTACCCGGCTTCCGCTCCGACGCCAATGCCGGCAATGGTCCGCGTTTCGGGACATTGTGTAACGGCCCCCGTTGCGTCGATCTTGCGGGCACCGGCACAGATCTTCCGACCGTGCCGCCGTTCATCGTTCCGGGCGGTCCGGGTTCGACCAATTTCGTTCCCAACAACATCGCACCTGTCAACAGCGCCAACCCGGCGCTCACCGTGAAGGCGCGCTATTATGACGTGATGCTGCGCAACGATGGCATCACGGTGCTCGACCGCGCGGCGACGATCGACAAGCTGACGATCGCAGGTCCAGCGCAGTTGTTCGTGACTGCACCGGGCAATCTGACCGTTCTTGGCGACTATACCCAGGGCGGCGGCCTGCTCAGCGTCAATGGCACGCTGAAAACCGGTGAAGCGCTGATCTCGAGGGGGCAGCTGGTAGGATCGGGAACGTTCGATCCCACCTTCTTGACTGTCCTCAACGCGGCGGTCCTGCCAGGCGGCAGCGGCGGTTTCGGGACGCTGACGATCAAGGGCGATCTGATCCTGACATCGGCCACGCTGACGCAGCTCGACGTCAACCGGACAAGTTCGGACAAGCTGGTGGTAACAGGCGATGCCCAGAACCCGGGGATTGCCTCGCTGGGCGGCCTGTTGTTCGTGACCAAGGCATTCGGCGCCAATCCTCGGGACGGACAGGCGTATGAAATCCTGACGGCAACGGGCGGCATCGATGGCACCTTCAACACAGTGCAGGCGCGGATCGGGAATTTGCGGGGCTCAGTTGCCTATAATCCGAACAACGCCGTGCTGACGTTCAACGCGGGACGGCTTGCCGAAATGGTTGGCGGCAGCAATCCGGCGTCGGCGGCGTTCGCCAACGCGCTCGATAGCATCCGCACGACAGGCTATACCGATCTTGCCGGGCTTTATGGTGCCATAGACGTGATGGAATCGGCGCAGCTGACTGCAACGCTTTCGGGTCTGACACCGCGCGTTGCTGGCGTTGCCCAGCTCGAAGCCGATGAACAGCGTTCGATGGTACTGGGGATGGTAAGCGATCGTTTGTCAATGATCGGCACATCCGAGGCGCAGGCAGGCACCTTCTCGGTTATCGGTGCCCCCGAAACGCTGGGGCTGGCGGTCGGCCAGACCAATGTGTCGGGATCGAGTGCATCGCTGCGCAGCATTGCAGGCAATGTCACCGCCAACCGCACCATGGGTGCGCTACCCGAAAACGTAAGCGGCTTCATCGCCGGTGGCTATGACGCTGGCCGCGCTGGCGGAACCAGTGCCAATGGTCAGCGTGGCACCTGGCACATCGCCATGGGCCTCGAAATGGCGGCGGCACCCGATCTGACGATCGGGACGGCGTTCGGTTACGTCAATGGCCGTTCGAACATCACAGGGTCGCAAGCCGAAACGCGCACCAGCCAGGCGGTCGCCTATGGTTCGTATCGCTTGTCACGCAATGCGTATCTTGCTGGGATGGCGTCTGTCACGCACAGCGATATCGGTGTTCAGCGCGGGGTGTCTACAGGTCTCGATCAGTTCAGCCTCAATGGCGCAACATCGGCGATGAGCTACGACCTGCATATGGAAACCGGGTATAATGTCGATATCGCCAAGGGGCTGACGTTCACCCCGCGTGCCGCATTGCGATATTCATCGACAAGCATTGACGGGTATCGCGAACGCGGCGGCGAAGCTGCGTTACTGATCGACGATATCAGCGATCGCCGACTCGAAGCCCGCTTCGGTGCACGGATGAGCGGGTCGGTGAATGCCGGATCGGGCTGGGCGTTCGCGCCTGAACTGGCGGTCGATCAGGTGCAGGCCTTGTCACGCGATGGCAGCGAATTGCAGGTGCGGTTCGCGCAGGCCGCAGGCATCGCCTTCACGCTGCCGGGCCTCAGCCGCGATCGTTCGTGGACCGAAGTCAAAGGCGGGATGAAGCTGACCGATGGCACATTCTCATTCGGCGCTGGCGTCGAATCGAGCCTGGGCCGCAGCGATTATCGCGACAACCGCGCCGTCGCGAGCTTCGGCATCAAGTTCTGATCTGAACGCGATACGGGGGGAAGGGGGCTGCCGGAGCGATTCGGCGGCCCTTTTTCTTGTGTGCATCCCCCGGTGCGTTACAGGGCAGGCGATGATGGTGCCGCTTTCCCGACTGCAACCGATCAGCGGGCAAAGCTGGGCGTGGCGCGGGCTTGCCACAGATGGGGCCGATACGCGCGGTCTTGTTGATCAATTGCTACTGGCGCGCGGGTGCCAACCGGGCGCACTCGAAGCGCATCGTAATCCCACGATCCGCAGCTTCATGCCCGATCCATCGATATTTCGCGATATGGACAAAGCAGCCGCGCGCATCGCAGATGCCGTCGTTGCGGGCGAACACGTCACGGTTTTTGGCGATTACGACGTCGATGGGGCCACATCCGCCGCGCTGCTGATCCGGCTGCTCCGCGATCTGGGGCTTTCAGCAGGACATTATATTCCCGACCGGCTGATGGAGGGCTATGGCCCTTCGGGCGACGCGCTGGTGATGCTGGGGCAACAGGGATCGACGCTGATCGTCACGGTCGATTGCGGGGCGCAAGCGTTCGAGGCGCTGGCGCTGGCAAAGGCGGCGGGGATCGATGTCATCGTGGTCGACCACCACAAATGCGCCAGTACGCTCCCGCTCGCGCACGCTGTCGTCAATCCCAACCGGCTCGATGAAGGCGATGGGGCAGCACATGGCCATCTTGCCGCTGTCGGCGTCGCGTGGCTGCTTGGGGCGGCCTTGTTGCGCGATCTGCGCGGGCGGGGCTGGTTCGAAGCGCGTCAGCCACCGGACCTGCTTGGGTTGCTCGATATCGTGGCATTGGGGACTGTGGCTGATGTGGCGCAACTCAGGGGCCTGAACCGTGCATTTGTTGCGCAGGGGCTGAAGGTGATGGCCGGGCGGCGCAATGTCGGGCTCGATGCGTTGCTGACCGTGTCGCGGCTCACCCGCGCACCGCAATGTGCGGATCTGGGCTTTGCGCTTGGGCCGCGGATCAATGCGGGGGGCAGGGTAGGCAAATCCGATCTGGGGGTACGGCTGTTGATCACCGAAGATCGCGATGAGGCACGCGCAATTGCCGAAGAACTCGAAACGCTCAATATTGAGCGGCGCGGCATCGAAGCTGTGGTTCAGGAAGAAGCAGACCGTATCGCCACGCGGCAAGCCAACCGGGCGGTTGTGGTCGTTGCCGGGCATGGCTGGCACGCTGGTGTGATCGGGATCGTGGCGGGCAGGCTGAAAGAGCGGCTGGGGCGACCCGCGATCGTCATCGCTTTCGATGCCGATGGCATTGGCAAGGGATCGGGGCGATCGATTGCGGGCGTCGATCTCGGCGCGGCGGTTCTTGCCGCGAAGGACGAGGGTTTGTTGTGGGCAGGTGGCGGTCACGCAATGGCGGCGGGGCTGACGGTCACCTCGGCCAATCTGGACGCGTTCACCGATTTTCTCGATGCGCGATTACAAGGCGACGTCGCGCGCGCAGCAGGCGGGCGCGCTTTGCTGCTCGACGCGATATTGACCGCGCGCGGGGTCTGTCCTGATTTGGTCGATTCGATGGAAGCCGGCGGCCCGTACGGCATGGGATGGCCCGCGCCGCGCGTGGCAGCCGGGCCGATGAGCGTGATGAGCGTCGATATCGTCGGGAAGGATCATGTCCGTGCGATCATGGCGGGCGATGATGGGGCGCGGCTCAAAACGGTGGCGTTCCGGCAGGCGGAAACGCCGCTGGGGCAAGCGTTGTTATCGGCGCCGCGCGGGCGGCGGCTATGGGCTGCCGGACGGATCAAGCGCGATGACTGGAGCGGCCGCGCACAGGCCGAATTGCATATCGAAGATATTGCATGGGCTGACTGACCTGCGCACGATGTGACGGGTTGACCCCAAGCGCAATTATGCTAACCGGCCCGCCTGTTCGTATGCGAACGGCCCCTTCGTCTAGCGGTTAGGACGCGGCCCTTTCACGGCTGAAACACGGGTTCGATTCCCGTAGGGGTCACCAATAATCTGGTGTAAGCCACTGACTTCTGCCGCCTGATTGCGGTTATCTCAACGCCGCCATGCTGTTCGACAATCGGGCGGAACGCCGCGCCCGCTTCGATGGCCTGCAACTGCTCTGGATCGCCAACCAAAACAACTTTGGCCCCGGCTTCATTGGCGGCAGACAATACCCGCTCCATCTGGCGCCAACCAATCATCCCAGCCTCGTCGATGACAAGCGTCCCCCGCGCACAAATTCGGCCGGACGTTCTGCACCGCATCTATCCGCTAACTTGCCTTGGTAAGCGAAGCTCGTCATCACTTAGGTATGCAGATAACCGTCTACCCCTTACGCGAAGACCTGCCGCTGATCCGCGCTGCGGAAACCGACCGTCGGTGGATGGATGCGACGCCTGAACGGTTCGCGTATCGGTGCTTGCCGCTCAACATGGCCAATCAGCATGGTTGGGAATTGCTGTGCCCAGTCGATGTCGCTGCTCGTTGGAACGGTGGATCGAATACCGATGATATCGAAATCCGCACGAGCGGCGCTCCGCACCTTGCACCCGAAAGCCACTTCGGGTCGGGTGTGCTGACATTTCAGATAGGCGCGCTGCTGCGTACCGATCCCGGGTATAATTTGTGGGTCACCGGGCCGGTCAACGCGGTGAAGGACGGCATCCAGCCGCTAACCGGGCTGATCGAGACCGACTGGAGCCCCTATACGTTCACGATGAACTGGCGGTTCACGCGACCCGATAGCGTGATCAACTTCACCGTCGGCGAGCCATTCTGCCATTTCTTTCCGGTGCCACGCGCGCTTCCCGAAAACGTCGGTCTTGTTGCGGGCGCGCTCGACGACGATCCTGAGCTGAAGGCGTCTTACGAGACCTGGTCTGCCGCCCGCACTGCTTTCAACCAAGCGCTGCACGAGCCCGGCTCAGCTGCGCGGGAAGAAAAATGGCAGCGCAGCTATTTTCGCGGCCGCAACCCTGATGGCAGCCCCGGCAGCGCGGAGCATCAAACCAAGCTCGACCTTTGCCCCGCGCCCTCCTTGCGCAAATCCGAATGACTATGGTCCGCGATCGCCTGCGAACGTGCCGTTCGCCTGATAACTGGCATCGACACCACGAATTTTGAATTCGCCCAGGGTTCCGCCCGGCAGGCTTGTTGGCGAGGCAACCGAAACGAGCTCACCCCTGACATCGACCCCACGTCTGGCACCAGCGACACTGATTTCGTTCGATGCGGTTTGCGCATAGCCAAGCCCGGTCGAGCCATTAACCGCCAACGGAATTGCGTTGAATTGCTGACCATCGAAGGTCAGGTCCATCGTTCCGGTGCGGCTGTTGAGATTCCAGTTCTGAGTGAAGCTGCCAGTCCGCGTAGCGATATCGGCGGCTCCGCCGCTCGGCTGCGTGACTACCGTGCCGATGGCATGGCCGCCATACCGCACCGAGCCGCGCATCGCCGAGTCCGCACCGATACTGGCATTGGCACCGGTATAGCGCGCGCCCGCTACCCATGTGGACAATGGGGTGTAGGTCCGGCCAGTGACTTGCGGCAGCATGTCTCCGAAGAAAAAGCCCCATTGGACATGCGCATAGGTGGCGATGGTGGCACCCGCGATCCCGGCCTTGACGGCTTCGCCGCTGACCAGTGCCGACTTGGCCCCTGCATCGGTATCGACCAAGGCAGCGAAATTGCCGGGATCGACGTAGGTGCCAATCCCACCCGCGATTGCCGGGCCGCTCGCTGCCTCGCCAAGACGTAAGGTTTGCAACGCAGGCGGCCCGCCTGCCGCTCCGGTGCCTGGCACCCGATAGGCGATGCTCGCCTCAACCCGGCTGTTGAGCGGGTCGAGCGTCAGATCGATCGTGCCCTGATACGGCGTGACGATATTGCTGGCGCTCGAGGCTTCATATTGCACCGCGCCAGCGACATAGCCACTCAGTGTCGTGCTGAGCGTTGGACCCGGCCTAGTATTCGCGGTTGTGACGCCGCTGGCCAGTCTTAACACGCCATAGCTCTGCGTGTCGCTTCCGGTGGTGGGGACACCGAGCGGATTGATGATCCCCCCGGTTGCAGCGTTGCCAGTGTCCGCAACGTTACCGCTGTCGATCTGGTTCGCATTCTCGAGGACGAGATATCCGGCATAGCCGGGCCGATCCCCCGTCACCGATCCCGTCCAGCTGCGTCCGCCGCCATAAGCAGTGGCGACCAGCGGACTGCGGAGCAGCGCCGAACCGGTGGCAGGGGCGGCAGTCGCGCCGATCGTCCGGCCCGAAACCTGTA
This sequence comes from Sphingomonadales bacterium, assembly GCA_031425075.1. GTDB lineage: Bacteria > Pseudomonadota > Alphaproteobacteria > Sphingomonadales > Sphingomonadaceae > Aquisediminimonas. Next base: position 1,516 of record JANPIQ010000125.1, on the reverse strand, counting down.
CCAGCGACCGGAAATTCGCCGCAGGCAGCGTTACGGGATCGCCCGTTATGGCATCAAAGGTATCGAATTCGGCATCGCTTAGCGCACTCGAGCTATACGTCAGCGCGCCGAGGGTTGCCGACGCCGTCGTCGAAGCACCGTCGGCTGACACAGCGAGATCGAAATGGAGCAGGCGCGAGCCAATGTCGACCGGACCGGAGGCATCGGCCGGGTTGATCACGATCAGCGGCGTGGCCGCGACTGCCGTGGCTGCAATGCCGCTAGGTGTCGCGCTATCGGGCAGGAAGCCGCGAAACGCTCGTGGCGAAGCCAGCCCCGGCAATTGGCCGCCGACCAAATCAGTGGCGCTGAGCCCGCGAGTGAGGGCGAAGCGATCAATCGAGAATGCGCCGTTGCGATTGTCGGACACATCGCCCGCCGCGTGAATGAACAGGTTCGAGGTTCGCCCCGTAGCGGCAAAATCGGATGCCTGGATGAACTGGAAACCCTCGACCCGATTGCCAGCACGCAACGTTGCGAAGCGAAGGTCGAACTGCCCTTGCGGATTGCGCGCGACGAAGTTGGGCGAATTCACGCTGATCGGGTCCGAAAGCAAAAAGGAGATCAGCGAATTGGCATAATCATCAAACGTCGCAGCGCCGTTTCGCGGATCGTAGAACTGGGTGCCGGACGACGTCGAATTATCGAAGAAAAACCCGAAAAACTCGAAGGGAAGCCGCCGGTTCAATGTGCTCGTGATGACCGTATTCGACGCGCCAAACGCACTTTCGGGCACGAGGAAGCTGGCACCGCCGAAGGCGGACAATCTTCCGGTGGTGACATTACCGCCGAGGAACACAGCAGATTCGGCACCTTGCGAAAGCGGTCGGGCATCGATGAAGAAATCATCGCCGTCCGCTATGATGACCCGCTGCGTGGTCGGTGACTGATAGGTATTGGTCGCATCGTCACGGACGAAGTCTTCGCCCGCAAAGCGTAGGCCTGGTTGCAAGACTGGAAGGCCGTTATCATCCTGGCCGACTTCAATATCCCTTAGATCGATCTGAACCCGCAAAACCCGCGCGAGGAACGGGCCGTCTTGGTCAGCAGATCGGAACGATGCAGTCGGCCCTGACGATACGCCGTAGAACAGGTCGGACCGTCCCGCTGTGCCGAGAAAGGCAGGTCCGGTCGATCCTAACGCATAGTCAAAGCGGCCTCCTGCCAGAAGGCGGTTGCTGGCGATACCGGGCGCGCGAGGGGCGCCTGTGCTGACGTTGACGGTCTGGGCAAAACCGACGTCGTCGTCAGCGTCGGACGTGTTGCCATTGCCATTGCTCGGCGGGGTCGTGCCAGCGGGCGGCCCGAGCACCAGGCTCCCGCCCCCGCCAGAACCGCCTGGGAAATCACCGAAAACGATAGGCGGCGGTGGCGGTGGCGGAGGCGGCGGTGGCGGAGGTGGCGGTGGTGGCGGAGGCGGCGGTGGCGGTGGCGGAGGTGGTGGAGGAGGCGGAGGCGGAGGAGGAGGTGGAGGCGG
>JANPIQ010000124.1:0-2116 GCA_031425075.1 Sphingomonadales bacterium | reverse complement strand
GGCACGCAGGCGCTGAAGGCGCTGAAGGGGGAGGGGTATCGCGTCATCCTCGTCAATTCGAACCCCGCGACGATCATGACCGATCCGGAGCTGGCCGATGCGACCTATATCGAGCCGATTACGCCCGAAATCGTCGCGAAGATCATCGAAAAGGAACGGCCCGACGCGGTGCTGCCGACAATGGGCGGGCAAACTGCGCTCAACACTGCGCTGGCGCTGTGGAACGATGGCACGCTGACCAGATATGGCGTCGAGATGATCGGCGCCGATGCCGAGGCGATCGACAAGGCCGAAGACCGCATGAAATTTCGCGATGCGATGACGAAGATCGGACTTGAGTCGGCGCGGTCGGGGATTGCACACAGCATCGACGAGGCGCTGCAAGTGCTTGAGAGGACAGGGCTTCCAGCGATCATCCGGCCGAGCTTCACGATGGGCGGCACGGGCGGCGGGATCGCGTATAATCGTGAGGAATTCATCAAGATCGTCACTGGCGGGCTCGATGCCTCGCCGACCACCGAAGTGCTGATCGAGGAATCGCTTCTCGGCTGGAAAGAATATGAAATGGAGGTCGTCCGCGACCGCGCGGACAATTGCATCATCATCTGCTCGATCGAGAATATCGATCCGATGGGGGTGCATACCGGCGACAGCATCACGGTCGCTCCCGCGCTGACGCTGACCGACAAGGAATATCAGATCATGCGCAACGCGAGCATTGCGTGCTTGCGTGAAATCGGCGTCGAAACAGGGGGCTCAAACGTCCAGTTCGCAGTCAATCCAAAGGATGGCCGCCTGATCGTGATCGAAATGAACCCGCGCGTATCGCGGAGTTCGGCGCTAGCGTCGAAGGCAACGGGCTTCCCGATTGCCAAGGTCGCGGCGCTGCTTGCGGTCGGGTATACGCTCGACGAAATTCAGAACGACATTACCGGCGCGACGCCCGCCTCGTTCGAGCCGACGATCGATTATGTCGTTACCAAAATCCCACGATTTGCCTTCGAGAAGTTCAAGGGGGCTGAGCCATTGCTTCACACGGCCATGAAGTCGGTCGGCGAAGTGATGGCGATCGGGCGAAACATCCATGAATCGCTGCAAAAGGCATTGCGCGGGCTCGAAACGGGGCTGGTTGGCTTCAACTATGTCGACGCGCTTAAGGGTGCGTCGAAAGACGACATTCTGTCGGCGTTGGCGCGTGCAACGCCCGACAGGCTGCTGGTGGCCGCGCAGGCACTCCGTGAGGGTCTTACCGTTGCCGAGATCAACAAGGCTTCAGGCTTCGATCCTTGGTTTCTCGAGAGGATTGTCGAGATCGTCGCGGCTGAGAATGACGTCAAGGCGTCAGGCTTGCCGCAGGATATGGTCGGTTTGCAGCGGCTAAAGGCGATGGGGTTCAGCGACAAACGGCTCGCCTTCCTCGCATTGGAATCGATCAACGTCCGTCCCGGCATGGAAAGCGCTGTGCGCCACGGATCGGGCATCGCGGTCGAGGCGGCGCGCGCGATGGCGGGCGGTGTAACCGAAGCCGAGGTTCGCGCCCTACGGCACAAGCTGGGCGTCCGCCCGGTGTTCAAACGGATCGACACCTGCGCAGCCGAGTTCGAGGCCAAGACGCCGTATATGTATTCGACCTACGAAGCGCCGTTGTTCGCCGCACCCGAATGCGAAAGCGCACCGACCGATCGTGAGAAAATCGTCATCCTTGGCGGTGGCCCCAATCGGATCGGGCAGGGGATCGAGTTCGACTATTGTTGCTGCCACGCCTGCTTTGCGCTGTCGGACGCCGGCTATGAAACGATCATGGTCAACTGCAATCCCGAGACGGTCTCGACCGATTATGACACATCGGATCGGCTCTATTTCGAGCCGCTGACCGCTGAGGACGTGCTCGAAATCCTCCATGTCGAGCAGCAGAATGGTACATTGAAAGGCGTGATCGTCCAGTTCGGCGGGCAGACGCCACTAAACCTGGCGAGGGCACTTGAAGAGGCGGGGATACCAATCCTTGGCACATCGCCCGACGCCATCGATCTGGCCGAAGATCGCGAACGGTTTGCGGCACTGATCAACAAGATCGGCCTAAGACAGCCAGACAACGGCATTGCGCGCAGCCGCG
>JANPIQ010000123.1:0-2329 GCA_031425075.1 Sphingomonadales bacterium | reverse complement strand
CCACGAAAGGTCGCTGCTGAGGTATCGCGAAGTGTCGCCACCAATCTCGCCTTTGTCAGCGATCATCTCGAAGGCAAGATCAAGCGCGACGATAGCCTATCTCCCGCCGAACGTGCCGAACGTGGCCAGCGCGCCGCCCTGTTCCTTATGCGCATCCTGTTCTGCATGTTTGCTGAGGATGTCGGGCTTCTGGATAAGGGCAAGTTCACCGAATTTCTCGAACGCACGCTCGACAAGGATGAGGTGTTTCGGCGGCAGCTTGAAAACCTTTGGATCAACATGGGTCAGGCGCATCGGGCAGATCGCTATGCCGATGCGGTCGAACATGTCGTATCCTATTTCAATGGCGGGCTGTTCCGGCATCCGTTCGTGGAAAACCTGCTCCGGTCGGATCGCGAAATTCTGCTCAATGCCGCAAAGGCTGACTGGACCAATGTCGAACCCGCCATTTTCGGTACGATGCTCGAAAAGGCTTTGGGGTCAGAACGCGACAAGCTGAACGCGCATTACACGCCGCGCAAATATGTCGAGTTTCTGGTGAGACACACATTTGTCGACGATCTTGAGACGGAGTGGGCAGCAATCGAGGAGGCGGCTTACCAAGGCGATACCACCACCTCTTTGACGCAGGCCGCGCAATTCCACGACAGATTAACCAGTCTCAAAATTCTCGATCCGGCGTGCGGCACGGGCAATTTCTTGTATGTCGCGATGGAATTGATGCTCACCATCGAGGCAAAGCTGATCCGGCTCGTGCGCGAGTTGGGCGGGAGTGCGCAGCAAAGGATCGATCCGCACCAGTTTCTGGGACTTGAGCTCAACACCGGCGCTGCCAAGATCACCGAGCTGGTGCTGTGGATCGGCTGGCTCAGACGCCGGATGGCCGATCCCGAAAGCGGGCGGCCCAATCCCGTGCTGGCGACGCTCCACACAATCAATTTGGGGACGCTCGACGCGTTCGACTCGATCGTGCGCCGGACAATCGAAGCCAGCACCATCGAAGGGACCGACGCCTCGGTCAGCTACCTAGGCGATCCCGATAGCAAAAATCCCGGCCCGCCCGAATGGCCTGAAGCCGATTACATCGTCGGCAATCCACCGTTTACCGGCGGCAAGGACTTGCGCGCCGATCTTGGGGCGGAATATCTCGAAGCGCTATGGGCAGCCAATCCCGATGTCGGGCGGTCCGCCGATCTCGTGATGTATTTCTGGAACCGTGCAGCAGATATTCTGACACGCCCCGGCACCCGGCTGAAACGCTTCGGCTTTGTCACGACCAATTCGGTCACGCAGGAATTTTCACGGCGGACGATTGCGCGCTATCACGACCGGCTGTCGCTGGTCATGGCTGTGCCCGACCATCCGTGGGTCAAGCTGCCGCGCGAAGAGAATATCAAGGGCGTACGGCGGCAAGGCGAAGCCAGTCTGAAGCAGGCCAAAAAGGCCGCCGTGCGGATCGCAATGACGATTGCCGAAGCAGGGGCTGGCAAACCCGGTCGGCTGTTCGAAGTGGCAAGCGAAGCCGCACTCGACACCGACGATCCGCAAATTGGGTTTCACGATCCGGCGGGGACCATCGGCATCATCAACGCCGATCTGACGATTGGCGCTGACGCAACGTGCTGCTCGCCTCTCAAGGCAAACCACGGTCTTGCGTATCGCGGGATGCAGTTGATTGGCTCAGGCTTCATCGTCGATGAAAGTTTTGCCCGCGAGAAACTCGGTCTAGGCAGGCGTGAGGGGCTTGAAACGCATATCCGCCCGTATCGCAACGGTCGTGACCTGCTGCAGCATTCGCGCAACAAATGGGCGATCGACCTGTTCGGCCTGACCGAAGCCGAAGTGATGGACCGATTCCCCGAGGTTTACGATCATGTCCGCGCCGAAGTGTATACCAAGAAATGGAACCCAGCGGCCAACAAGGGCGAGGGCGGCTGGGAAGGCCGTGAAGTCAATAATCGCGCCAGTTACAAAAAGAACTGGTGGATTTTCGGCGAACCCCGCAGCGACTTGCGCCCCGCACTCGCCGGATTGCCGCGCTACATCGCGACGGTCGAAACCTCCAAATTCCGGACATTTCAGTTTCTCGATGCAGCGATCATTGCCGACAATATGCTCGTCGTGATCGCCGATGACCGCGCGGAGACGCTGGGCATTCTTTCCTCGCGCATCCATACGATCTGGTCGGGAAAGGCGGGTGGCACTCTCGAAGATAGACCACGCTACAATAAATCGCTTTGCTACGATCCATTTCCCTTCCCAGAGGCCAGCACAGAGAAACGCGCAGCGATTGCCACCATCGCCGAAAGGCTCGACCGGTGCCGCAAGG
>JANPIQ010000122.1:0-34176 GCA_031425075.1 Sphingomonadales bacterium | reverse complement strand
TGGTGGCGTCAGCCCGAATTTTGCCGATGTGAACACGCAAACAAACTATGGCTTCTATGCCGGGGCCGAAGCTGACATTTCCGAAGCCTTCACGATGGGCCTCGCCGGACGCTACGAGCGTTATGACACGTTCGGCAGCGTTGTCGTTGGGAAAGCCAATGCGCTTTTCCGCGCATCGGACTCGATCTCATTGCGCGCCACCGTCGGCACTGGTTTCCACGCGCCATCGCCGGGGCAAAACAACACGCAGGTCGTGACGACAAACTTCCTTGGCGGCAATCAGGTGCAGACCGGCACCTATCCTGTCACCAGTTCGATTGCGCAATTTTATGGCGCAGGCACACTCAGCCCCGAACGCTCGACCAACTATGGCGCCGGGATCGTGCTCAAGCCGGCGTCGGCGCTTTCGATCACGATCGACGGCTATATCATCGAAGTGCGCAACCGGATCGGCATTTCGCAAAACTTCAACGTGACCGCAGCCAACATCGCCGCGCTCCCCGAACTGGCAACGGTCGGTCTGGGCGGCGTGGTCAACTATTTCACCAACGGCTTCGATGTCTCATCGAAGGGCATCGATGCGGTCGCCAATTATCGGACTGATGTTGCAGGCGGCCCGCTCAACCTGACGCTGGCGTATAGCTACAACAAGTTGAACCCATCGAACATCAAGCTCACCACAACCGGCGCACCGCTGATCAGCCTCGACCAGCAGTTCAACATCCGGAACCTGGCCCCCAAGCACCGCATCGTGGCTTCGGCAGGGTGGCAGATCGGCGATTTCGGGATCAACGCCCGCGCGAACTATTACAGCTCGTTTGCCAACCAGCTCGAATATCCCGGCCAGCGCTTCGGCGGCAAGGTCGTCGGCGATCTCGATGTCAGCTACACCTTTGCCGAACATTACACCTTCACGATCGGGGCGAACAACATCTTCAACACCTACCCCGACCGGATCAAGGCAACGACCACGAACCCGATCTTCCTGTCGACCAACGCGCTGAACGATGGGCAGATATACCCGCGCTCGGGTGGACCGTTCGGGATTAACGGCGGCTTCTACTACGCCCGCGTTCGCGTGAAGTATTGATCGTTCGTCATAACTGATTGACAAGGGGGGAGGGAGGCTCACGCTTCGCTCCCCCTTTCGTTTCTGGCGCCGCCGCACATGACCAGCTTCACTTACCGCATTGCCCGCCTTGACGATCTGCCCGCGCTTCACGCAATGATGGGCCGCGCGATTGCCGAGCTGCAAAGCGGGTTTCTTGATCCCGCGCAGATTGTTGCGAGCCATAAGGTGATGGGTCTCGATACGCAGCTGGTGATCGATGGCACCTACATCATGCTCGAAGAAGCAGGACAGCTTGTCGGCTGTGGCGGCTGGAGCTTTCGCAGCACGCTGTTCGGCGGCGATGAAAGCATCGTGACGCGCGAACCCGCCCGGCTCGATCCTGCAACCGATGCCGCCAAGATCCGCGCGATGTACACCGATCCCGATCATGCCCGGCGCGGCGTTGGGCGGCAGGTGATCGCGATCTGCGAATCGCTTGCGCGCGATGCCGGTTTTTCGCGGGTCGAGCTAATGGCGACGGCGGCAGGCGTGCCTTTATACCAGCGCGTTGGTTACACGCCCGTCGCCGCGATGATCCACGCCGATATCGACGGCATCAAAGTGCCATTGCTCAAGATGGGCAAGCCGTTGTGATCGACCGCCGGACGGTCATTACTGCCTTGCCTGCTGCAGCGCTGGCAATGCAGGCGCGTGCTGCGCCACCGTCACCCGCCGATCTCAAGGGTGATATCACTCTCCTTCGCGAAGTGTTGGTAACGCTGCACCCCGGACTTTACCGTTATAACAGTCCGCGCACTATCGATGCGGGGATTGCACACCTCGAGGCCGCATTCGTATCCGCCCCCGACCTTGAACGCCGCTACCTGGCGCTGTCACGCTTTCTTGCCACGATCAGATGCGGGCACAGCTACGCCAATTTCTTTAACCAAAGCAAAGCCGTCGCAACCCGCCTGTTCGACCGCCCCACGCGGCTGCCCTTTGCATTCGCCTGGATCGGCGGCGACATGGTGGTGACGCAGCGGCATTCGCCCGCGCTGCCGTTCATGCCGGGGACGATCATTGCGCGCATCGATGGCATTCGACCGCGAGACATGCTCGCAGCACTCATGCCTTATGCCCGCGCCGATGGCTCGAACGATGCCAAGCGCCGCGCCCTGCTGTCGGTATCGGGCGATGAAAGGATCGCGTTCTTTGACGTATTTCAGGGCCTGCTGTTTCCACCATCAGCTACCGGATTCGCACTCGCCATCGTGGAAGATGGCAGGCGCCGCACCGTCACGGTGTTGCCTGTAACACTTGCCGACCGCGCGCGATTTGCCAGCGCGCAGCCACGCGGTGACGTAAGTGTCTGGACATGGGAGATGAAGGCCGATGTCGCGGTGCTGACCATGAACAGCTGGGCGCTGTACAACAGCAAATGGGACTGGAAAACCTGGCTTGGCGATCGACTTGCCAGCCTGAAAGCGGCCAAAGGCCTGATCATCGATATCCGCCGGAACGAAGGCGGCCTCGATTGCGGCGACATCCTTCTCGCCACACTCGCACGACGCGACATTATGCGACCCAACGTGCGGCGGCTGGTCCGTTACAGGCAGACGCCCAAGGCGCTCGATCCGTATCTCGACACCTGGGATCAAAGCTTCAAGGATTGGGGCGATGCCGCGCGCGCCTATGATGACCGCTATTTCCAGCTGAGCGACACCGACGCCCAACCGCAGCTGGCAGCAAAACGATCCGGGATATCATTGCCAACGATCGTCCTTACCAGTGCGCAGAACAGCTCGGCGACGTTTCAGTTCGCGCAGCTGGCACGGTCGAACGGCCTCGTGACACTGATGGGGGAAACAACGGGCGGCAATAGGCGGGGGATCAACGGCGGCGCTTATTTCTTCGTGAGGTTGCCAGCAAGCGGCATCGAATTCGATCTGCCGCTGATCGGCTATTTTCCTCAACAACGCGAACCGGATGCCGGGCTGGTGCCCGACATCCGGATAAGCGAGACCGCACAGGATATTGCGGCAGGGCGCGACCGCATCATGGCAGCCGCGCTCGCCCGCGTTACCACTTAACGCGTGGCGACCCGTGCGCGTTCGATCCGCCGTGACAGCGTGTCGAGACGGCGTTCAAGCTGCGCCTCTTCGCGCACTGTTACCCGCCCGCCACTGCGCGCGAACATGCGGTGCTGCGATTGGATTGCGTTGATTTCACGGCGCGCCCAGTTAGTTTCGGGTTGCGAAAGTCCGACACGGTCCTGATTGACCCAGCGGCGGAGCGACGCAATGCGGTTTTCGATATCGCCACTTCCCCAGCTGCCATAGCCATTGTCGTTCGCATTGCCGGGATAGCCATCGGTCGAATAGGACGCGTTGCCGCTGCCCTGACGCGTCGATACCCACCGTCCGCGGCTGTCATAATAGCCAAAAGTGCGCCCAGCGACCCAGCGCCCACGTTCGTCATAATAGCCGGGCTGTTCCTGGTTCGACCAGGTGTTGGCGCTACTGCCATTCGGAGCATTGCCTGCGATCCAGCGGCCGCGACTGTCATAATAGCCGCGTGCGGGCCCGGCGATCCAACGGCCATTTTGCCAACGACCGGCCGATGCGCCCTGCACCCAGCGGCCATTGCGATCATAATAGCCATAGGTGTTGGCCGGAACGTAATATTCACCGTCCATATAGCCATCATCATTGGCGGAAACCCATCGGCCATTATCGTAGTAGCCGCGCGGACGTCCCTCCATCCAGCGCCCGTCGCGATCAAAATAGCCACGCGCATCGCGATCGCTGATCCCGCTTGCGTACCAGCGGCCGTCACGATCGTACCAGCCATAGGCGCGTTTGCAATTGTCACTGCCCTTGGCAATCTGGTTTCCGGCAATCGCACCCAATACGCCGCCGATGATCGCGCCTTCGGTATTGTCATTGCGGCCCGCAACGACGCTGCCTGCAACGGCGCCGACGCCGGCGCCGATAACCGTGCCGGTAATCCGGCCTGAACTGTCACGTTCGCATTTGACTTGCGCCTGCGCAACCGATGGCAGCGCTGCAAGAAGCGCGGCACTCATCAGAAATCTGCTTTTCATGATCATCCCTCATTGTGAGTTTGGTGCGCGGATAACGGTTGCCAGTCGAGAAAGGTTCCATCGGGCCCGCCTTGCCATCGGTTCGCGCTTCGGCCACCGTGGCGTAATACAGGAGAAGAACCCGATGCGCATTGCGGCCGCGAGCATGTTTCTGATGATGGCGTCTCCGCTAGCGGCGCAATTGTCGCCAGCCGAGCAGATCATGTCGCAAACGGTCGACGCCGATTATGAAAAATCGGTCGCATTGCTCGAAACGCTGGTCAATCAGAACTCGGGAACGATGAATTTTGCAGGGGTCGAAGCCGTTGGCAGCATGATGCGCGCCGCGCTCGAGCCATTGGGCTTCGCCGTCGCCTGGGTGCCGCAAAGCGCGGCCGGGCGGGCGGGGCATCTGATTGCCACACGCAAGGGAAAGCCCGGTGCAAAGCGGCTGTTGCTGATCGCGCATCTCGATACGGTGTTCGAAGCCGATTCGCCCTTTCAGCGGTTCGTTCGCCGCACCGCCGAAGGTGTCGACGAGGCAGAAGGGCCCGGCGCTGGCGATGATAAGGGCGGGATGGTCGTCATCGTTGCGGCGCTGCGCGCCATGCAGGCCGCCGGCACGCTCGAGGGTGCCAATATCGAGATCCATATGACAGGCGATGAAGAGGATGCCGGCGATCCGATCGTGATCGCCCGGGCCGATCTGATCGCAGCCGGCAAACGATCCGATGTCGCGCTCGATTTCGAAGGCCTTGTCACCCAGAATGGGGCCGATATGGGCTCGGTTGCGCGGCGATCCTCGAACAGCTGGCGGCTATCGGCAAGTGCTAAAGGCGGGCACAGTTCGGGCATATTCTCCGCCAGCGTCGGCGATGGAGCCGTCTACGAACTGGCGCGGATCATCACGGCGTTCCGCACCGAATTGCCCGAGCCCAATCTCACGTTCAACGTCGGGCTGATTGCGGGCGGGCAGGAAGCGGCGTTCGATGCCGATGGCGTCCGCGCATCGGCGAAGGGAAAGACCAACATCATTCCTTCGACCGCGATCGCCCGCGGCGATTTCCGCACGTTATCCGATGACCAGACCGACCGAGTGAAGGCCAGGATGCAGGCGATTGTCGCGCGCCACGCGCCACTGACCAGCGCGCAGATCAGCTTCGATCCGGGCAGCTATCCTGCAATGGCCCCCACGGCGGGCAACAGCGCGATTCTGGCCGCGCTCAATATCGTCAACCGCGATCTGGGATTGCCTGCACAGCCACCGCTCGATCCGCTCAAGCGCGGCGCCGGCGATATCTCCTTTGTCGCCAAGGATGTGCCGGGGCTGGCAGGGCTGGGCGTCGTCAGTCGCGGCGATCATGCACCCGGCGAAACCGCCGATCTGTTGAGCATCAAACGCCAGGCCAAGCGCGCCGCGATCCTGACGAGCCGACTTTCGCGCCAGAAGCGTTAGCGGCGAACCAGCGGCGTCCATTCGTCGTGCAGGGGCAAGGGCGCGAAGATGCTATCAAGCAGATCTTCGGTCACGCCTTCGGGTTTGGCAGGATTCCAGCGTGGTTCATTATCCTTGTCGATGATCACCGCGCGAACGCCTTCGGCAAAATCGGGACGGGTCAGCACGCGTGATGCAATGCGATATTCCATCGCCATACTATCGGCAAAATCGGTGAGCCGCAGGCTGGATGCCAATTGCCGCAACGCAATTTTGCAGGTTTGCGGGCTCTTGGTGCTCAACGTCGCGCGTTCTTTCATCGCCCAATCGCCATCGTCGGCATCGAGACTGGCAAGAATTTCTTCATAGACGTTCGACGCGAAATGCCGGTTGATCGCGAGCAAATTGGCGATAATCCTGGGTTCGGCGGGCTTGGCCGCAAGTCCGCCCAAGATGCCATCGATACGATCGGGGTCTTCTTCGCTGATCCGGCGCTTGGCGTCGCCGGTCGCCTCTGACGGCAGATAATGCGTCGCCAGCCCGAGCGCTGCGCATTCGGCTCCGTCGATCCGCGCGCCGGTCAACGCCAGAAACGGCCCCACCCGGCCTTCGAGCCGCGACAGATACCATCCGCCGCCCACGTCTGGAAACAGACCGATCCCGGTTTCGGGCATTGCCAGCCGCGTGTTTTCAGTCGCGACGCGAAACCGCGCGGGTTGCGATATGCCAACGCCGCCGCCCATCGTGATGCCATCCATAAACGCCACGACCGGCTTGGCATAAGTGAAGAGCAGGTGATTAAGTTGGTACTCATCGTGGAAAAACCGCCGCCCGCTCGCCCCATCATCGGTCAACGCCGAATCGCGCAGGAAGGCGATATCGCCACCTGCGCAAAACCCGCGGCCTTCGGCATGATCGATGATGATCGCGCGCACCGTATCGTCCTGCTCCCAGGCCATGAGCGCCTCTGTCATCGCATGAACCATAGGCAGCGTGAGCGCATGGATCGCGGCTGGCCGGTTAAGGCTGATAATCCCGGCATGCCCCTGGATTCGCGCGAAAATATCGGTCATTGCCGCAGCAAATCGCGGCCGACGATCATCCGCATGATCTGGTTGGTTCCTTCGAGGATCGAATGGACGCGCAAATCGCGCCAGAAGCGTTCAATCGGGTAATCACGCAAATATCCATAGCCCCCATGAAGCTGTAACGCACGATCGACCACAGATGATCCTGTATCTGTCGATAATCTTTTTGCCATCGCCGAAAACCGGGTCTTATCAGGGGCATTGGCGCTGACTTTTGCTGCGGCAAGATACAGCAGGGCGCGCGCCGCTTCGAGTTCGGTTGCCATATCGGCGAGCATGAACTGGGTGTTCTGAAAATCGGCGATCGGCGCACCGAATTGCTGGCGCTCCTTGGTGTAGCGGATCGATTCATCGAGGCAGCGTTGCGCGCCACCAAGGCTGCACGCGCCGATGTTCAGCCGCCCGCCATCCAATCCCGCCATCGCAAAGCGAAACCCATCGCCTTCGGCCCCGACGCGGTTGGCAACGGGCACGAGGGCATTGTCGAAGATCACTTGCGCCGTGGGCGACGCATTCCACCCCAGCTTGCGTTCAGGCGCGCCGAAGCTGACACCGGGCATGTCCTTCTCGATCACCAGACAGCTGATCCCCTTGGGGCCATCCTGCCCGGTGCGGACCATCGTCACGTAAACATCATTGACGCCCGCGCCCGAAATAAACTGTTTGGTGCCGTTGACGACATAGTGATCGCCGTCCAACCGCGCGGTCGTCTTGAGCGCAGCGGCATCGGACCCTGATCCCGGCTCGGTTAGGCAATAGCTCGCCATCTGATCCATCGTCACCAGCGACGGCAGGTACTGCGTCTTGATCTCGGCCCCACCATAACAATCGATCATCCACGCTGCCATATTGTGGATCGAAATGAACGACGATGTCGTGGCGCAGCCATAGGCCATCGCCTCCATGATCAGCGCCGCCTCAAGCCGCCCGAGCCCGATTCCGCCCGATTGCTCGCTGACATAGATCGACGCAAACCCAAGCGCGGCGGCTTGTTTGATCGTGGCCTTGGGGAAGATGTGTTTCTCGTCCCATTCGGCAGCGTGCGGGGTGATCGCATCGGCAGTGAACTTGCGCGCCATATCCTGGATCGCCAGCTGGTCTTCGGTCAGGTCGAACTGGGTAGTCATGCGGTTTCCAGAAATGGGTTGGTGATGGTTAGGCGTCCGTCGATGACGAGGCCGTGTTGCATGTCTTCGCTATACAAGACGTCACAGCGGTCGAGGAGCGATGCCGCAACTATCAAAGAATCGTAGAACCCCATTTTGTAACGCTGTGCGACGACCCTCGCCAAATCGTGAACTTCGTATCCAAGCGCCCGGGTCGACGATGCCAGCTGCGAGATGATGTCGAGAGCCTCCTCGATCTCTGACCACTCGACCTTTCGCTTGCGCAAGCTGACTGAGGTGAACTCGTTCAAAACCTGAATGCTGATTTTCGGTCTAGCTCCGAGGAGCTCCATCGCTACAATCCGGCGCGCGTCCTTTGAAAAGGCATAAATTGCCACATTGGTATCAATCGCAAACACCGGGTTCACCGGGCATTGGCCTCATCACGATCGAATCTATAGTCAGCAGGTAAAGGGCGTTGCAATTCGACCAGCCGGCACAGTGCGTCGTCACGCGTCATCTGCCCCCGATGCAGCGCCCGCTTGAACATTTCGACATCGATCGAGTCGCCCTCGTTAAGATGAAGGCTTTCAACAACATCCTTGGGGATACGCACAGCAAGACTGTTGCCCCATTTTCCGATCTGCATCTTCATGACGAGCCTCCGTATATCCCAGAGTATATCATCTACATTCGGCGATGACAATTACCCCATCGTCGGTATGATAAACGCATTGGCGCCATCGCCCACGCCACCATCGGGCCAGCGCGCGGTGACGGTCTTGATCTTGGTCCAGAATTTGACGCCCTCAGTGCCATGCTGGTTGGTGTCGCCGAAAGCAGAGCGTTTCCATCCGCCAAAGCTGTGATACGCAACAGGCACTGGCAGCGGCACGTTGATGCCGACCATGCCCACATTGACTCGCGCGGCAAATTCGCGCGCGGCATGGCCGTTGCGGGTGAAAATCGCCACGCCATTGCCATATTGATGCTGGCTTGCAAGGCTCAACGCGCCCTCAAAGTCCGCAGCGCGGACGATCTGGAGGACGGGGCCGAAAATCTCTTCCTTGTAGCTTTGCATCTCTGCGGTCACGCGGTCGAACAGCGTCGGACCTATGAAAAAGCCGTTCTCATGCCCCTGCAACGTAAAACCGCGACCATCGACGACGAGTTCGGCGCCTTCGTCGACTGCGGTCTGGATCCAGCCTTCGACCCTGGCCTTGTGCTGCGCCGTGACGACCGGGCCGTAATGCGCATCGGGATCGGTAGACGTGCCGACCCGCAGCGCCGCGATCGCGGGGATCAGCTTGGCCTTCAACGCTTCGGCGGTCTCATCCCCCACCGGCACGACGACGGGCAGCGCCATGCAGCGTTCGCCTGCACTGCCGAACGCCGCGCCCGCCAGATCGCTGACGACCTGATCGAGATCGGCATCTGGCATGACGATGCCGTGGTTTTTCGCGCCGCCCATCGCCTGCACGCGTTTGCCCGCCGCCACACCGCGCTGATACACATAATGCGCGATGTCCGACGATCCGACAAAGCTGACCGCAGCGATTGCCGGGTGATCGAGGATCGCATCGACCATTTCCTTGTCGCCATGAACAACCTGAAAAATACCCTCGGGCATTCCAGCTTCGAGCATCAGTTCGGCGAGCCGGTTGGGCACGCTTGGATCGCGTTCGGATGGCTTCAGAATGAAGGCATTGCCGACGCTGGTGCACACCGCGCCCATCCATAGCGGGATCATCGCCGGAAAATTGAACGGCGTGATCCCAACACCAATACCCAGCGGCTGGCGCATCGAATAAACGTCGATCCCCGGCCCTGCACCTTGCGTATATTCGCCCTTGAGCATGTGCGGGATGCCGCAGCAGAATTCGACGACCTCGAGCCCGCGCTGGATATCGCCGCGCGAATCGGCGACCACCTTGCCATGTTCGGATGACAGCAAGTGCGCCATTTCATCGAGCCTGGCTTCGACGAGCGCCTTGAAATTGAACATCACGCGGGCGCGGCGTTGCGGGTTGATCGCGGCCCATGCGGGCTGTGCGGCCTGCGCTGCTGACACCGCCTTGTCGAGCACGGCCTTGTCGCCCAGCGCCAACTGCGCCTGAACGATGCCGTTGTTGGGGTCCATCACATCACTGTGACGCGGCGAGACGGGCGAGCCGCCCGAAATGACATGATCGATCTGTCGCATAGGGTGTCTCCTGATTGCGACAGGCGATGGCGGCAAGGGGGGTAAATGGCAAGTGAGCGAAAATGACTAGGTGGAAGAGCGTCGCGGCAAAGCCGCGCCGTCAGTCCTCGCATAGCGAGGCTGGCCGCGCTTGCGCGAAGTCGATTTAGCATCGCTAAATCGTGCTCGCGCTGCGCTGGAGCGGGCGAAGGGATTCGAACCCTCGACCCCGACCTTGGCAAGGTCGTGCTCTACCCCTGAGCTACGCCCGCTCTGGCGTTAAGTCGCACGAATACCGGGCGACCGGGTTAAGCAGCGCACTAGCAATGCGTTTGCTGCAAAGCAAGACGGGATTTGGGGCTTCACATTGGGACCGCTGCCCCCCACATAGTCGTGCGACAACGGAGGCAATTGTGGCGACATTGGGAATGACAGCGGATGAACGCCAGGCTGTCGAAGCGTTCCGGCTCGATGTGATCGAGCCATCGATGACCGCGCTTGTGATCCTCGATTTCTGGGCCGAATGGTGCGGGCCGTGCAAGCAGCTGACCCCGGTGCTCGAGAAGGTTGCGGCCGATTATGCTGCGAAGGGCGTTATGCTCGCCAAGATCAATGTCGATGACAACAAGGTCGTCGCCGCGCAATTCCGCGTGCAGTCGATCCCGACGGTCTATGCGGTGTTTCAGGGTCAGCTCGTTGCCGATCTGACGCAATATCGCACCGAAGCGCAGATTACCAAAGTGCTCGATCAGTTGCTCAAGCAATTGCCGATCAAGGGCGAGGCGCAAAGCCTCGAAGCCGAAATCGAGCCGCTGATCGCAATGGGAGAAGACGTGCTGGCAAGCGGCGATGCAACGCGCGCGGTCGGCATTTTCAGCCAGATCGTCGATATGGCCTCCGATCATCCGGCAGCGCTCGCAGGATTGATCAGATCGCATCTGGCAACAGGCGATATGGATGCAGCGCAGGCGCTGGGCGATGCCGTGCCAGCCGAAACAGCCAAGGATGCCGCCATGGCGCAGGCGCTATCGGCGCTTGCATTGGCGCGCGACGTGAAGCCGGTTGATGATCTTGGCGGGCTCAAGGCGCAGGTCGATGCCAATCCTGACGATCATCAGTTGCGCTTCGAACTTGCCGGCGGGCTGATGGCCGCAGGCGATCGCGAAGGCGCTGCCGACGCGCTGCTCGCGATCATCGCTGCCGAACGCGACTGGAATGAAAACGCCGCGCGCAGCCAATTGCTCAAGCTGTTCGAAGCGGTCGGGCTTGAAGACCCATGGGTTGCCGCCACCCGCCGCCGCCTGTCTGCGATTCTGTTCGGATGACAACGCAAACGCTCACACGGCTGTCGGTATTTCCCTTGAGCGGCGCGCTGCTGTTTCCGAGGCTGCATTTGCCGTTGCACATCTTCGAGCCGCGGTACCGGGCGCTGGTGTCCGACGCGATGGCGCGCGACCGGCGGATCGCGATGATCCAGCCGCGCGGGCAGGGCGATATGCCGCCGCTATTCGAAATCGGCTGTGTCGGATATATGGCGCAGATCGAGGCGCTTGATGACGGGCGGTATAATCTGGTGCTCGAAGGCGTGTCGCGGTTCAAGGTCGTGCGCGAACTTGATGTCACCACGCCGTTCCGTCAGGTCGAAGGCGAATTGCTTCCCGAAAATGGAATTGTCGATCTGGCGCACGCCGAACGCGCATCGATCGAAGCCGAAGCGCGCCGTTTTGCCGAAGCGCAGGGCTATGCGGTCGATTGGGAAGGGGTTTCGCGGCTCGACGATGAAGCGCTGGTCAATGGCATCGCGCAGATTGCCCCTTTCGATGCCGCGGCCAAACAGGCGCTGATCGAGGCCCCCGATGTGCCATCGCGGGCCGCGCTGATCGTGCAGCTGCTCCAGTTTTTCGGCAAGCACGACGGTGATAACCGCGTGACATTGCAATGACAGCGGCGGTGGTATCGCTCGATCCCGCTTTGCTGGCGATCCTGGTGTGCCCGCTCACGAGGACGCCGCTGGTGTACGATGCGCATCGTCAGGAACTGACGTCCGATGCGGCAGGGCTGGCCTATCCGGTGCGCGATGGCGTGCCTGTCATGCTGATCGAAGAGGCGCGGCAGATAGGGTCTTCCCGGCAATGACCAGACCGCAGCCACAGACTCGTCCCGATGCGATCGCCAATTGGCTGTTCGCGGTTGCCGCGCTTGTTTTTGCGATGGTGGTCGTCGGGGGCATCACGCGACTGACCGAGTCGGGACTGTCGATCACCGAATGGAAACCGATCACAGGCGCGCTGCCGCCACTCAATGAGGCGCAATGGCTGGCCGAGTTTGCAAAATATCGTCAGATTCCCGAATATCAGCTCGTCAACACCGGCATGAGCCTTGCCGATTTCAAATTCATCTATTTCTGGGAATGGGTGCATCGGCTGCTCGGGCGCGTGATCGGGCTTGCGTTCGCGCTCCCGCTCGCCTGGTTCTGGGTGAAACGGGCGATTCCCGACGGGTATCGGCTGCGGCTGCTGGCACTGCTGGCACTCGGCGGTTTGCAGGGTGCTGTGGGTTGGTGGATGGTCGTATCAGGTCTGTCCGAGCGTACCGATGTCAGTCATTTCCGGCTGGCGACGCACTTGCTGACCGCGCTGTTCATTCTGGGCGGGCTGGTGTGGACTGCGCTCGACCTCAAAGCGCTGGCGCGCAACGCCAATGCAAAGCCGGCGCAACTGACCCCGGCAACGATGTCGATCCTGTCCGTGCTGGGGCTTCAGCTGCTGCTCGGCGCGTGGGTCGCCGGGCTCAACGCGGGACACATCACGACGCACTGGCCGATGATGGACGATCGCAGCGGCTTTTTCCCCGCCGAACAGATCGACTGGGCACTGGGGATGGGATATGCGCTGACGCACGACCCCTATCTGCTCAATTTCCTCCATCGCTGGTGGGCGTTCGTTGCGGTCGCCGCCCTTGTCGTGCTTGGCCGATTGGCGCGGCAGGCAGGTGACAGGAGCGCGTCTATTGCGATCCACAGCGCGTTCGGGGTGCAAATCCTGCTCGGCATCGCCACGGTGATGAGCGGCGTTGCGATCTGGCTTGCAGTGCTCCACCAAGCGGTCGGCGCGCTTGTCGTGGCCAGTGCGGCATGGGGCGCGCATGCAGCAGGGCGGTCCGCGCGACAGGACGTGCGTGCGCAGACAGGCTTTGACACGCAGCCGGTCGCTGCCCGATAAGATCGGCTGCGCAATCGGGAAGGCAGACGATGATGACACCACAAGTGCCGCTGGGATCAGGTTTGGGTCATGATACGCCTGCTGCCGATGTTGTCGCGGGTATCGATCTGACCGGGAAAACCGTTTTGATTACAGGCGGATATTCGGGCATCGGCACCGAAACCGTCAGGGCGCTGCATGGCGCGGGCGCTACGATCCTGATCGCCGGGCGTCGCCCCGAACAGGCGCGCGAAAGCCTTGGCGATCTGTTCGATACCGTCACGGTCCTAGAACTCGATCTCATCGATCCCGCCTCGATCGATGCCTGCGCCGAAGCGCTGGGGCAGGCGACGACGAAGATCGACATTTTCATCGGCAATGCCGCGATCATGGCCTGCCCGCTGGCACGCGATGCACGCGGCTATGAAAGCCAGTTCGCAACCAACCATCTGGGCCATTTCCAGCTCGCGGCGCGCCTGTGGCCATTGATCGCGGCGGCAGGTGCCGGGGCGCGGGTGGTTTCGCTTTCAAGCCTTGGGCACAAGCGCAGCGGCTTTCACCCCGATGACCCGCATTACATCGAGCGCCCTTATGAGAAATGGGAAGCCTATGGCCAGGCCAAAACCGCCAATTCGCTATTCGCAGTCGCGCTCGATGCCCGCGCAAAGGCGCAAGGCATTCGCGCGTTTGCCGTTCACCCCGGCGGAATCCTGACCAATCTCGGCCGCTATCTGACCGAGGAGGATCGTGCGGGCTTCCAGACGATGGCCGCATCGGGCAGCTTTCGCTTCAAGACGCCCGAAGCCGGCGCCGCGACAACGGTCTGGGCTGCAACATCGCCGCAGCTTGAGGGCAAGGGCGGGATCTACTGCGAGGATTGCGATATCGCCGCGCTCACCGATCAGGATCGCAACGCTTCGATGACCGGCGTGATGGCGCATGCGATCGACCTGGCCATGGCCGAGGCACTGTGGGACGTTTCCGAAGACATGACCGGGGTGAAATTTACCGTCTAGACCCGTTGGCAGGTGCATTCCGCGCAAGCGAATCGAGCAGCATTCGTTCGGCGATATCGCGCGCGCGGGTGCGCGGCAGCCCGAGCGAGCGCGACATCGCCTCCCCCATCAGCGCATCGCCCAGCGCCATCGTCGTGACCATCAGCGTATCATCGTGAAGATCGCGGTCCTGATGCCCGCCGATCGCCAGCTGATCGACCAGATCGTGGATTGTTTCGACGAGTGGCTCAAGCATGTTTTCATTGCCCGACAGGATCATCCAGCTGGTCAGCGCGCCTGCGCCCTGGCTGTCGAACGCCTCGAACGCCAGATCGACAATTTCGCGCGGCGACCCTTCGCCATTGCGGGTGCGCTGAACCGCAAGCGCGATATCCTCGCAGATCGATTCGGTGATCGCGGTCGCAAGCGCGGTCTGCAACCCTGCCGCCGATCCGAAATGGTGGAGCAGATTGGCATGCGTGCGCCCGATCCGCCCCGCCACTGCCTTGAGTGTGACCGCCTGCGGGCCTGCTTCGAGCAACAGGTCGCGCGCCGCCTCAAGCGCCGCCGTCCGGCTTTCCTCAGGCGAGAGGCGTTTGCGCACTATTGACATGAGTGTAAGTTATCCATAACGCGACCTTGTTCTTCATGGAGAGTCGCACATGTCTGCCATCGCGATCAAGTCCGCCGATATTAACGGCCTCAAGACTCCCGCCGATCTGACCATCACCCCGCGCGATCGTCGTTTCGGGCGCGGCAAGGCGCAGGCACGGTGGTGGATCAAGGGCGATCCGGTGGCGACCGCTTTCTACAACGCGTTGAGCATCACCTTCCCCAAGGGCGAAGCGTTCTTCATCGAAAGCGTCAAGGCGTTCCGCGACGGTGCGCCGCCCAAGCTGGAGGCCGAAATTAAGGCGTTCGTCCAACAGGAAGTGATGCACAGCCGCGAACATATCAGCTTCAACAAGCGCGTCGTCGATGCAGGCTATGACATAGCCGAGCTCGAACGCGTCGTGATCGAAACGCTTTCACTCACCGACGGGCGGCCCAAAATCCTCAACCTCGCCGTGACGATGGCGCTCGAGCATTATACCGGGATCATGGCGGCACAGATGCTGCGCGACCCGCGCCATTTTGCAGGTGCCGAGGCCGAACAGGCCGATCTGTGGCGCTGGCATGCGATCGAGGAGATCGAGCATAAGGGCGTGGCGTATGACACCTGGCTGCACGCGACACAGGGCTGGAGCCGGTGGAAACGCTGGAAGGTCAAGAGCTTGATGATGCTGATCGTCACCAGCCGTTTCTGGCCCAAGCGGGTGCGCAGCATGAAGGCGCTGCTTGCGCAAGACGGACTGACCGGATGGCGCGTTAACGCCCGTATCGTGTGGTTTCTGTTCGGGACGCCGGGCATCCTGCGGCAATTACTGATGCCGTGGCTCGCCTATTTCATGCCTGGGTTTCACCCGTGGAATCACGACGATCGCGCGCTGATCGCCCTTGTGGATAGCGATTATGAAGCCGCGCGGCTTCCGGCGGCAATGGCGGCCTGATATCATAGGGCCGATGGACGCCCCGACGCTGACCACCGACCGCCTGATCGTTCGCGCGCAGGCACTGAGCGATTTCGAAGCCTATCGGGCAGCGTGGGCCGATCCCGAACTGACGCGCTTCATCGGCGGCGCCCCGCGTGACCGAAACGCCAGCTGGCAGAAATTCCTGATGGGCGCGGGGCTGTGGCCGGTGCTCGGCTATGGCTATTGGAGCTTTATCGACCGGCAGACTGGCGCATTCCTCGGGAATGGCGGGCTTGCGCAGTTCGAACGCGGCGTCGCGGCACTCGAAGGCCATGTCGAAGCAGGCTGGGCCTTCGTCCCTGCGTCATGGGGCAAGGGCTATGCGACCGAAGCGATGGCGACGGTCTTGGAATGGGCCGATGCGCATCTTCCCACCGCCGAAATTCGCGCGATCGTCGATCACGACAATCTGGCCTCTTCACGCGTGGCGGAAAAGCTAGGGTTTGCCAGACTGTTGCCAGTCATCCCCGAAATTCCGCAAAGCGCATTGTGGAGACGCGCCAGCGTCTCGAATTCTGCCTTCACTAAACGTTGATTGCATGCAAGTTGCTCCGTAACGTAGTGGGAAGAGTATCGGTGCGTGTTGAAGCCACATCTCGGTTGCAGACACTTTGGCAGCCAGTAAACTGGCACAATCTTTGGATTTATGGATAGCATATATGAACCTGACAGGCGCATTCTGGCGCTTTGCCCACCAGCGCTATCATGCGCGGAAACCCTCGATAATGCTTGAGATCTGGCTCTTGCTTATTGGTGGCTTCTTTCTCTTGTCTTTCATGGTTAGCTTCGTTGGCGATTGGGTGAAAGTTACGGACCATGTTGAAGCAGTGATGATTTTTGCTTTTCCTTTGGTGATTGCGCTCATGCATCGCCGGATCAGGATCGAACGCGCAAAAGGACCAGATGCGCTTTATCGCAAGCGCTCAGCCTCTAACCGTTAATTCTGTTCGTTACGACATTTCAGGAGCCGGACTAACCTCAACCCCAAAATCGACAGGCTGGACTCAGCTTTCCCTTTGCGTAAGGCATTCGGTATGACCTTGCCATCCCCATTGTTCGATCGCCTGCGCCTGCCCGTCATCGGGTCTCCGCTATTCATCATTTCCGGGCCGGAGCTCGTGATTGCGCAATGCAAAGCGGGGATCGTCGGGTCGTTTCCCGCGTTGAATGCGCGGCCGCAGAGCCAGCTCGATGAATGGCTGCACCAGATCACCGAGGAGCTCGCCGCGCACAACCGCGCCAATCCCGATCGGCCTGCTGCCCCCTATGCGGTCAATCAGATTGTCCACAAATCGAACGACCGTCTGGATGCCGATATCGCGACCTGCGCCAAATGGCAGGTTCCGGTGACAATCACCTCGCTCGGCGCTAGGGTCGAATTGAACGACGCGGTCCATAGCTGGGGCGGGATTACGCTGCACGATGTTATCGACGATCGATTTGCGCGCAAAGCGATCGAAAAGGGTGCCGACGGACTGATCCCGGTTGCAGCAGGCGCGGGCGGCCATGCCGGGACGCTCTCCCCCTTCGCGCTGATGGCCGAAATTCGCGAATGGTTCGATGGGCCGGTAGCGCTTTCGGGGGCGATTGCGTGCGGTCGTTCGATCCTTGCCGCACAAGCCATGGGCGCCGATTTCGCCTATATCGGCTCCGCCTTCATCGCAGCGACCGAGGCACGCGCCAATGACGGTTACAAAACCGGCATCTTCGAGGGCCGCGCGAAGGACATCGTATATTCTGACCTGTTAACGGGCGTTAACGGCAAATATCTGCGCGGCTCGAACGAGGCCAACGGGATGGACCCCGACAATCTGCCCAAGGGCGATCTGAAGACGATGAACTTCGGATCGGGCGGCAATACCGATGCCAAGGCATGGAAGGACATCTGGGGTTCGGGCCAGGGCATTGGCGCAATCGACGCGGTCGAGGACATCGCGACAATGGTCGGCCGGATGGAGGACGAATACCGCACCGCGATTGCAGAGCTCGAGGCCAAAAAGCGGATCGTTTAGCGGATCGCACCCTTTGCCAGCAATCGGGGCACCAGAACAACGGCACCCAGCAACGGCCAGCGGCGTTGCCATGGGGCAATCGTCACGGGCACGCCCGAATGACGGCAGATCTTCCACGCCAGATAGTCGATCCCACCGGCAAAAGTGAAGCTCGCCTTTGCCAGCCGCAGCACCGATAGCCATTTGCCGCGCCGCCGCAGCCGCGCCCAGCGGCTGACTGCCCGGGCGTGAGAAATCGGCTGCGCGGGATGGGGAACCGCAGCGGCAAAGTCTTGGTAACGATCGGCATCGGCACTGACGATTGAACCGGGGCGCTGCGCGGTTTCGGCGCGGAGTTCGCAGGCATAGGTCTGGGCAAAGCCTTCGCGCCACGGATCGAGCGGATCGTCGCTTGCCACCAGCGGCCGTGCCAATGCCAACAGGGTCGGTGCCGCCTGCGCCACCGCCGCCACCGCCGCCTCGCGCGCTGCATCATCCGCCGCCCAAACGAGCCTGGTCGGCTGCGCAAACCGGGCCCAGACCGACACATTATCAGCGTCGACGCCTGTCAGTCGCGCAAAATCAGCCTCGCTCAACACTGCATATTTGGCCGCCAGCCCGTCAAGCGCAAAGGGAAACACGTTGGGCGGGACCAGCCGGTTGGCGGTGGCGAGCCAGCGTCTGTCATACGCAGAGCGATAATCCGAAACTATGAGGTAAAAATCGAGCATCAGGCCCTCGAACTGCGCCTCTCGCAAGCATGAGCCGTAAAACAGCACCGCGCGCGATGCGGCCCCATGCGTTACGGCAATCGCCTCTGCCATGATTGATACGCGGCAATCGACCGGTGTCGCCAGCTCGTCGGCGACCAGCGCGGCAAGCCGCGTCACGCCGCGAGGCGGAGGAACGGCACTGGCGGGGTCGATCGAAGGACGATCGGAAAACCGGCACGCGCATGGAACTCCTCGCCATCGAGGATCACGCTCGAACGGTCGCTTTCGATCCGGATCACATCGCCCTGTTCGACATGGACGCCCGCAATCTTTTGCTGATCGAGCCGCCCCATCAAGCTGGCGACGACCGCGCGGACCAGCGCCCAGGTCGATTGTTCGACCGCCATCAGCTTCATGCCCTTGCTCGCCTGTTGCGCGTGGCTGCCCAGCAGCATCCGTTCGAGCGTAGTGACGATCAGAAAGGCAAAGCGCTGCCCGCCATGCCCGTCGCGGATCAACGACACTTTGACAGGGCTGGGGCGTGGCAAGAACATTTTTCCGCGCAGACCGAACAGCAGCGAGGCAAACACCGCAAGCCCGGTCAGCAAATGGCTGATACCGTTGGGCAACCCCATCGGGTAGATTTTGTGGCGGCAATACAGGATCGTATCGGCGAGCCCTGCGCCGCCCAGAAACATCCCCAGCACCGGGCGGTTGCTCGGCGCTTCGCCTTCGGTCAGCGCAATCAGTTCGCGTTCGACCAGATGCGGCGCCATGTCGCCGCGCGCAAGCTCGACCATCCGTTCTAGCGCGGTGATGGGATCGCCTGCCGATCCAAGATCGATTGCAATCAAATTGGTCTTGCCGTTGGGCAACACAGCCACAGGCGGCGGGGTTCGTCCGAAGGCGCCGCCATTGTAAATCTCGGTCAGCGTCGCCTGTACCGTGCCATCGCCGCCGTTGATGATCAGCAAACGCGGCTTGACACGCGCAATGGTTTCGAGCGCTTCGCCGATTTGCGACACGGCTTCGACTTCATAGTGGAAAATGTCGGGGCGGCTGGCGCAAAAGCTGCGGATGCGCGGCAGGAAGGCGCGATTGCCCGTCGATGAAGGGTTCGACAATAGCGCAACCGCGACCATCAACCCGCCTTGACCGGCCTGAACGCGCCGCCCTGGATATATTTCATCGTGATGGGAACCATGGTGATCCCGGCACCGGCACTTATGACGACGACCGAGGCGGGCGGCTTCTTGCCGACGAAAAAATCGAACACCGAAACGTTGGGGTTGCCCGAAACCCCCGCGCCATCGGCCCTGTCGCTATCGCCATTGCCGTTAACATCGTGCCGGACATCGATGACATAGGGGCCAGGGCGCGCGACCGCGACACACACATCGACCACGCCGGTATCGGGCAGCGTCACCAGATGCCGCTTCAACGCGCGTTTGCGATCGAACCAGGCCGAAGGCGTCGCGCCGGGGAACGCGCGCACCCGCACCGTGCCCGAACGGTTCTTGAACCCTGTCACGCGCACCAGCAGCGCAGGACCTGCGCCTGACGCACACCGCGCAGCATCTGGGCCCAGCACCGCTGCCCTGGCATTACCGGGAACCGCAAGCGCCGCAGCAGACCCTGCCAGCATCGCCATCATCATTTTGCGCATGACCGCACCACTCCTCAACGCTATACCCGGCCATACTCTGCCGGACTGAATACCAGACCCGGCTGGACATGGCCGTTCAATGCGGCAAAATCATGGTGGAAGCGCTTCATTCTGGGCATGTTGACAGCAACGGATCGCTATATCGCCCGGCTGATTTTCCTGCCGCTGGTCGCCACGCTGTTGATATCGGCAATGCTGCTCGTGCTCGACAGGATGCTGCGGCTGTTCAACTTCGTTGCGGCTGAAGGCGGGCCTGTCAGCGTCGTATGGAAGATGCTGGCAAGCCTGTTGCCCGAATATCTGTCGCTGGGCATCCCGATCGGACTGTTGCTCGGCATTTTACTGGCGTTTCGCAAACTTGCCGTCTCGTCCGAACTCGACGCGTTGCGCGCGGTGGGGTTGAGTTATTGGCGGTTGCTGCGGGTGCCCTTTCTTTATGCGATCACGCTTGCTGTGGTCAATCTGGCGATTGTGGGCTTTGCCCAGCCTTATGCACGCTTCCAGTATGAACGGCTGCGGTTTGAACTGCGTTCAGGGGCACTGGGCGCGTCGGTAAAAGTCGGCGAATTCACCCGTCTGGGCAAATCGTTGACGATGCGGATCGAACGATCGGCCAATGAAGGTCGTGAGCTTTCGGGGCTGTTCGTCATGACCGAGGGCAAAAACGGTCAGACGCTCGCGGTGACGGCGGCCAAGGGCGCATTCCTAGCTACCGACGATCCCGATACGATCATCCTGCGGCTGACCAACGGCGTGCTCGTTCACAATTCGCCCAGGTTGAATGCGCCGCGCATCCTGAATTTCAGCAGCCATGATCTGCCAATCGATTTGCCGCGGATCGAGGCGTTTCGCACGCGCGGCGGCAAGGACCGCGAACTGACGATCCCCGAACTTGTCCTTGTCGGCAGCAATCCCAAGACGCCCGACACCGTGCGCAACGAAACCCGCGCCAATTTTCACTTCCGGCTGGCTGAAGTGGCGATGATGCTGCTGCTGCCGATGCTCGCGCTCGCGCTTGCCATTCCCCCCAAACGATCGGCGTCGGGGCTGGGCATCTTTATCGCAATCGTGATGGTGGTCGCGTATCACAAGGTCAACGAGTATGCCGAAAGCATCGGCGGGCTGGGGCGGGTCGATCCGTTCTTTGCTTTGTGGATCCCGTTTGCGATCTTTGCCGCACTGATCGGGTGGATGTATTACACGATTGCGTATGTGCCGGGCGGGCAACCCATCGGCGCGATCGACCGCGGGGCGGGCAAGCTTGGTGCCGCGATCCGCCGTCTGTTTGCGCGACGCAACACGGCGCTGGCGACGGCATAAATCATGGCCAACAGCTTTTTCCCATCGCGCACGATCAGCCTGTATATGGCGCGGACGTTTTTGCTGCGTACCTTTGCTGTCATGTTTGCGCTGGTGCTTGTGCTCCAGACGCTCGATCTGCTCGGCGAATCGGGAAAGATCCTGGCGTTTGCCGGAAACGATAGCGGCGATGTCTGGCGCTATGTGGGCCTCAGAACGCCGCAGATCATCGCGTTTATCCTGCCGTTTTCGGTGCTTTTAGGCACGCTGATCACACTGGCGCAGCTCAACCAGAACAGCGAGATTGTGGCGTTGAAGGCATCGGGACTGTCGGCACATCAGGTGCTGGCGCCATTGGTGCTGGCAAGCATCATCGTTGCTGTTGGTTCGTTTGCCTTCAACGACCGGATCGTAGCGCGGGCATCGTTTGCGCTCGAACGCTGGCAAAAGGTCGATTACGGCCCCGTCCCTCCCGATGGCCGGGCCCAGATCAACGTCTGGGTACGCGACGGCGACAATCTGATCCAGGCACGGAGCGTAACCGGCAGGGGCGCTGCAACACGGCTTGAAGGCATTACCATTTTCGCGCGTGAGGCAGGCGCGCTCAAGACGATCATCACAGCACCGCGCGGCAGCCCCGCACAGAATGGCTGGCGGATCGAGAATGCCAAAGCATTCGATGTCGCGCGTGGCAGCGCAACCGATCTTGGCACGATCACCGTCGGTAGCGGCATCCGTCCCGATCAATTCACGCTTGCCGATGTCGAAGCAGAAAGCCTGTCGTTCGGCGCGCTTCAGGAAGCGATCGGCGATCTCAAAGAAGCAGGCCGCCCGACCGCAGCGCTCGAGGCGGGTCTGTGGCATAAACTCGCGAGCCCTTTATCGGCATTGTTAATGCCGCTTTTGGGCGCCGTGGCAGCGTTCGGGATCGCACGCTCGGGCCAGCTCGTCATTCGCGCCGTGATCGGCATGGCGCTCGGTTTTGCCTATTTCGTCGCCGATAATTTCGGCCTCGCAATGGGCAATCTGGGGGCGTATCCGCCGCTAGTGGCGGCCTGGGGGCCGTTCCTGCTGTTCTTCCTGATCGGCGAATATGTCTTGGTGAAAACCGAGGAGTAGCTACGCGCGCTGCCCTAGCGTGCTGCGCGCCAGACGCCCGACAAGCTGCGGCAGGCTGCGATAATTGGCCCCGTGATACTGCGATTCGACAGGCAGCGCTGCGCTCAGTCGTCGGTGCGCCTCACCCAGCGCGTGGTACGGCAATCCGGGCAGCAGATGGTGGATCGCGTGATAGCGCAGGCCGACAGGCGCCCACAGAGCGGGCAGCGTCGACGGCGGGGGCACGTTGACGCTGTCAAGGAACTGCGCGGTCACGGTCAGCGCCTCTCCGTCATTTTCCCACAGATGCGCAACCAGCGTCCGGATCTGGTTGATCACGATCGTTCCCGACGCGATCACCATGATGATGACGAACGCGCGCAGCGGGATGATGCCCGTGACGGCCCCTGCGATCAGCGCAATCGCCCAAAGGCTTGCAGCAATTTCCTGCACAATCCAGTTGCGGCGCAATTCGCCTTCGACCGGGCGGCGGCGGAACACCGGATTGATGACCAGCCCCGAATAGCGTTCGACGACGATCTTGCGCAGCGAAGGGATAAGCGCAGAGAGCGGCGACAGCACGGCATAGCGGAAAAGCAGTGCCAGTGGCGCGAACGCGGCGGCCACGACGAACAGTGGCAAGGTCCATGGCTTCATCAGCGCCAGCGGCAGATATTCGGGGTCTTCGGTGGTGCCGTAGCGCGTTCGCGCGTGGTGAAGCTGATGCACGCCTTCGTACATGAATGACGGCACCAGCAACGGCACCCCAACAGCCAGATTCCAGCCGAAGCGGAACCACGGCAGATCGCGATGCTTGATATGCGTCAGTTCATGGATGAAACTGCCTGCGCGATACAGTGCGAGCATCGCAACGATGCCGAACAGGATCGTCAGCCCCAGCGGTTTGGCCAGGATTGCCGCTGCAAGCGCGCCATAACCGATCGTCACAGACGCCAGCATGTCACCCCAATAAATCGCCGGGCTTGGCGCATTCAGATCACGCGTCAGTTCAGACGATGCGCGCAGCATCGCCATATCATCGGCAATCCGCACGCGCGCGGGCGCTGTAGCAGAGTCGCGCACAAGCGATGCTGCAGCGTCGCGCACCTGTGCGATCGTTTCCGGACTGGCAGTCATTCCGCGCATGATTATCTGGTATCCATCGTTCATGGCCACAACATGGCACGGGATTGCGTGCGCGCCAAACCGGCGCAATAACGCGCGCCACATTGCCGGAGCCACCTGCTTGTCTGATCCCAAGATAATCATTCGTCCTGTAACTTCCAAGGCCGACCGCAAAGCGTTCATCGCCGTGCCGTTCGGGCTTTATGTCAATGACCCCAATTGGGTACCGCCGATCAAGAGCGAGGTCGCCAACCTGATCGATGACCAGTCGAACCCATGGTTCGAACATGGCGAAGCGCAATTGTTTCTTGCCGAATTCAACGGACAGGTCACTGGGCGGATATCGGCGCACGTCGATCATCTGGCGCTCAAACAGCCGCCCGAGCAGGGATTTGGGCCAGGCACCGGGTTTTTCGGCTTTTACGAGGCCGAAGACGAAGCGACAGGCACCGCATTGTTGCGCGCCGCCGAAACCTGGCTGCGCGACAAGGGCATGACGCGCGCGCTTGGCCCTGTCAGCTTTGCGATGTGGGACGAAACAGGGCTGCTGATCGAAAGCGACGGGCAACCGCCGACGGTGATGATGGCGTATAACAACACAGGCTATGCCGGATGGATCGAAGCGGCAGGCTATTCCGGCGTAGAAGACCTGTTCACCTTTGGTCTGGAGATCGACAAGGGATTTCCCGAAATCAACAATCGCCTCGTGGCAATGGGCGAAAAAGCCGGCCGGATCAATGTGCGCAAGGTCGATAAATCGCGCTTTGCCCAAGAAGCTGCCATCATCATGGGCATTCTGAACGATGCGTGGAGCGACAATTGGGGATTTGTGCCCTTCACCGACGCCGAAATCGCTTATGCCGGCAAGAAGCTCAAGCCTGTCGTGTTCGAAGACCTGATCCGCATCGCAGAGGTCGATGGTGAGCCTGTCGCGTTCATGATGACGTTCCCCGATATCAACGAGAAACTGATCGGCTTTGGCGGGTCGCTGTTGCCGTTCAACTGGGCCAAGCTGCTGTGGTGGCTGCGCGCGCCAAAGGTCAAAACGATGCGCGTGCCGCTGATGGGCGTCCTCAAGAAACTCCAATCGACGCGAATGGCAAGCCAGCTCGCTTTCATGATGATCGAATATATCCGCCGCGACGCTGTGACCAAATATGGCGCGACCCATGGCGATTTTGGCTGGGTGCTCGCCTCGAACGGCCCGATGCGATCGGTTGGCGAAGCGCTCGGCGGCAGCGTCAGCAAAATCTACCGGATTTATGGGCGGGAGTTGTGAAGGGAACACTGGGCCGATGCGTTTGCAGGTGCGAAGGGGGCGTTTATGAAACCTGTCCGATCGTCAGCGATCATCTCCATCTGCCTTGCAGCGTCGGCCTGTGGTGGGGGCGGATCAGGATCGGCGCCCGTAACCGCGCCACCCGTTTCGGTTGTCCCACCGCCACAGCCCCCTCCCCCCGCCGCTGGCCCTGCCTCTATCGAACGAGACATTCTGCCAGCGCTGACCGATGCGGCGATCACAACCAATATGTCGGCGCATGTCGCGATCAATCCCGATCCTGCCGTTGCGGCCAAAGGGCGGCTGTTCGTGATGTTGCCCGGCACCACCGCTGTGCCGCGATTTTACCGTTTCATCCTGCGCACCGGTGCGCCGCGCGGGTATCATGCGATCGGGCTGACCTACCCCAATGACGAAGCAGTAGCGACGCTCTGCGCGACAAGCCCCATTCCCGATTGCGCAGGGATGGCACGCAACGAAATCATCACCGGGAGCGACACCAGCCCGCTCGTCGATGTCAATCGCGCCAATTCGATCACGGGCCGCCTCGTATCACTGCTGACCTATATTTCGGCGACATTCCCTAACGAAGGCTGGGGGCAATATCTTGTCGGCGGCCAGCCCCGTTGGTCGGCGATCACCGTGGCGGGGCATTCGCAGGGCTCGGGCCATGCGGCGTACCTGGCAAAGCAGCAACTGCTCGATCGGTCGGTGATGTTTTCAGGCCCCGGCGATGTCGGCGTCCAGCCGGGGTCGATGGCTCCCTGGCTCAATCTGCCGAACGTCACGCCCCCATCGCGCCAATATGGCTTCACCCATGTTGCAGACGGGCTGGTGCCGCTGGCACTGGTCACGCGCAACTGGGATGTTCTGGGGCTGGGTGCCTTTGGCGCCGAAGTATCGGTCGATGGCGGCGCACCGCCCTATGCCAATGCGCGCAAGCTTGTATCGAACGCCGCGCCTAATCCCGCCGCGATGGGTCTCACGTCCGACCTTGGTCATGGCGCACCTGTCGTCGATGTCGCGACCCCGCTCAACACAAGCGGAACGCCGCTTTACGCGCCGGTCTGGATTTATCTGGCATTTCCGTGAGGTTAGACCCTGTTTAAGGGTCTAATCGCGCAGCAGATCGTTGATTGCGGTCTTGCTGCGCGTCTGGGCATCGACGCGTTTGACGATGACGGCACACGACAGGCCGGGGCCGGGGCTGCCATCGGGAAGCGCTTTGCCAGGGAGGCTGCCGGGAACGACCACCGAATAGGCTGGAACTCTGCCTGTCAAGACCTCACCTGTCGAACGGTCGATGATTTTCGTCGTCGATGAAATGAACACCCCCATCGCCAGCACCGCGCCGCGTTCTACGATCACGCCTTCGACGACTTCGGATCGCGCACCTATGAAGCAATCATCCTCGATGATCGTTGGCCCCGCCTGCAACGGTTCGAGCACGCCGCCGATCCCCACGCCGCCCGACAGGTGCACGTTCTTGCCGATCTGCGCGCAACTGCCAACGGTGGCCCAGCCATCGACCATCGCGTTTTCATCGACGAACGCGCCGATATTGACAAAGCTTGGCATCAGCACGACCCCGCGCCCGATATGCGCGCCTGCCCGCACGATGCTGCCGGGGACGGCGCGAAACCCGGCCTCGCGGAAGCGGTTTTCGCCCCAGCTGGCAAATTTCGACGGCACCTTGTCCCACCAGTTTGCACCGCCCGGCCCCGGCATGATCACATTGTCGTTGAGCCGGAACGACAGCAGCACCGCCTTTTTGAGCCATTGATTGACCACCCATCCATCGGGGCCGGGCTCGGCAACGCGTGCCTGACCCGAATCGAGCAAGGCTAGCGCCTCGGTGACTGCGGTGCGCACGTCGCCCGTGGTGGCAATGGACAGCGTATCACGCGCATCCCATGCTGCTTCGATGATGGTGCGCAAATGTTCGCTCATCCCGTCAATTCCTCTGCGACGCTGTGGAGCCAACTGCTCGCACACCCGGTTTGATAATCGATGAAGCTGGCACATGCCGCGCCGTTCGACTGGTCCGATCCATTATCGATCCACACCGTTGTCATTCCGATCGCCTTGGCGGGCTTCAGGTTGCGCGCCATATCTTCGACGAAAAGCGCGCGCGTGGGATCGACGTTATGCGCTTTGCAAAACGCGGCATAGGCGTGCGGATCGGGCTTGGGCCGGTAGCGGCTGTCATGAATGTCGAACACGCCGTCGAAACAGTCATCGAGGTCGAGCGCCGTCAGAACGCGCGCGGCGTACGGCGCATCGCCATTAGTGAAAACGAGCTTGCGCCCGGGAAGCGCCTTGAGCGCGGCCTTCAACCGGGCATCGGGCACCAGCCTGTCGGTTTCGATATCATGGACATAATCCAGGAACTCATGCGGATCGATGCGATGATCGGCCATCAGCCCTGCAAGCGTGGTGCCGTGGCTTGCAAAATAGCCTTTCTGAATCCGCCACGCTTCTTGGGCATCGACAGTGAATCGCTGCCCGATATACGCCCCCATCCGCTGGTCGATCAGTTCGAAAAGATCGCAACTGGCCGGATAGAGCGTGTTATCGAGATCGCAAACCCACGTATCGATGTGCGTAAGAGCATTGGCCATCGCTGCGTCCTAGGTTAGGCTCTTCGCGAGCGCAAACCGTTAACGCCTGTGCAATGCGGGTCTGGTTTAAGGGTAGGCCCAGGGCTGAGCAGGAGCAGGATATGGCCGTATCGCGTGGCGCCGTTTTAAAGGCCGGGTGCATCATCGCTGCGACCAGCCTTGTTGCAGGATGTGGCGGCGGCGGTGGCGGTGTTGCCACAACCCCGCCACCGCCCGTCACGGTTGCTCCGCCGCCACCGCCGCCTCCCCCGCCTCCGCCCCCGCCTCCGCCCACGGCAAATTTCGATACAGGCGAGCTCCGGGCGTCGAATGCGGTGGTGCAGTCAGGCGCGATCGCGGCGTATCAAGCGGGGGCAACAGGCCAGGGCGTGCTTGCCGCTGTCATCGATTCGGGCGTTGCAGCAACCAGCGCCGAATTTGCCGGGCGTATCCATCCGGCCTCGGCCGATCTTGCCAGCAATCGCGGCGTTGGCGATGATGGCGGCCACGGCACGGCTGTCGCGAGCGTGCTGCTCGGTGCCAAAAACGATTCAGGCACGCACGGTGTTGCGTTTGGCGCGACCTTGCTGGTGGCGCGCACCGATCAGCCGGGCAGCTGCACCAGCCCCGATCCGAGCGTTGGATGTTCGCATGCCGATAACACGATCGCGCGCGGGGTCGATCTGGCCGTCGCCAACGGTGCACGCGTGATCAATTTGTCGCTTGGAGGATCGCCTGCCAACGCCACGTTGAGGACTGCGATCTTCAGGGCCACGTCGGCAGGCGTCGTGCTCGTCTTTTCTGCGGGCAATGATTTCGATACAGATCCTGTGGCCGCCGCCAATCCCGATCCGTTCGCGCAAATCGCCAATGATCCGCAGGCCAACGGCCTGATCCTGATCGCAGGTGCGCTCGAATCAGACAATGCCACGCTGACCCCGTTTTCGAACCGTGCAGGCAATGGCGCAGCCAATTATGTCGGCGCGCTCGGCAGGCGGGTGTTGGCAATCGACGAGAACGGCACGCAGTTCCAGTTTTCGGGCACCAGCTTTTCCGCCCCCGCTGTCGCAGGCGCCGTCGCGCTGCTGGCGCAGGCCTTTCCCAATCTTACGCCTGCCAATATCGTCGATCTGATCAAACGGAGCGCGATCGATCTTGGCGCGCCTGGAACCGATACGACATTCGGCCAGGGCGCGTTGAGCCTGTCGCGGGCGTTTGCCCCGCAGGGGCAGACATCGCTTGCCGGCAGCGCGATCCCCGTCGTGCTTGGCCAGAGCGCAGGAACAGCGTCTGCCGCGATGGGCGATGCCGGGCAGCGCGGAATGTCTGCGGTGATCACCGACGGCTATGGCCGCGCGTTCGATGCCCGACTTGGCGGGGTGTCCCGCGCAGCGATTGCCCCCAAGCTCGCCCCCGCGCTCGGGATCGGATCGCGAATGGTGTCTTTGGACACCGGCCGCCTGGCGGTGTCGCTTAACCTTGTGCCGGGCCAGACCGAAGCCCGCGCCGAACGGCTGATGCTTTCGCCCCGGTTGCAGGCGCAATCGCGCGCAGTGGCAGGTCTTGTTGCCGCGCGGATCGGCACGCGGACCCAGATTGGATTGGGGATTGCGCAAACCGGCGACGTGTCCTCTTCCCAAAATTTCGCAAGCCGCGCCTTCCTCGTCTCAAGCGATGCCAGCCAGCAATTCGGATTTGACCGGCGGACGCAGGCAGGATTCGGCATCGCGCACGATTTGGGGCCGTTTGAACTTTCGGCAGCGGCAGAGCGCGGCGACGTGCGGCTGTGGGATCGCGCGGCCACCGTGCGCAGCGGCTATGCCAGCTACGGGTACACGCTGACGGGCCTTCGCCTGTCTGGCCCGGCAGGACCGATCAAGCTTGCTGCCGCAATCAGCGCGCTCGACGAACGCGAAACCGTGCTCGGAGGGCGATTTGCCGCGCTTTACGGCGCACCGGGCGCGTCGAGCCTGTTTGCCGATGCGCACATCGGGTGGACATACGCATCAGGCTGGCGGGCGCGCGCATCGTGGCGTGAAGGCTGGACGAGGATCGCGGGCGGCGGCGCGCGCGGCGGCACCGACCGGTTGCGCAGTGAGGCCTGGGCGGTCGGCATCACGGGCAACGCGATCCTGGCGCGCGATGACATGCTGGCATTCCGGGTCGCGCAGCCACTGCGGGTAACTGGCGGCGGTTTCGGCGTCAGCCTGCCGACCGCATTCGAATATGCCAGCGGCGTGACGGGCACATCCGATACGCGGCTGAACCTTGCGCCGGGCGGCCGCGAAATTGAAGCCGAAGCCGGTTATGGGCGCAGCGTTGCTGGCGGCTGGCTATCGGCCAATATGTTCTGGCGGCAGGAGCCGGGCCACATCGCGTCGGCGCCCGACGATCTCGGCGCGGCCATCCGCTTTACTTTAGGGCTATAGGAACGCCAGCGACGCTCATCGGTTCTCGGTTCGAAGACGATAAGGACCGTATGATGGACGATGACCGGATCTGGGACTTCGAACAAAGCCTCTGGACAGGCGATGCCGCTAATTATCGCGAGAAGATTTCGCAACACTGTCTGATGGCGCTTCCCGCCCCGCCTTATGTGTTGCGCGGGGACGAAGCGATCGCGGCGGTTTCAGATACGCCGCGTTGGCAGCAGGCGATATTTTCCGATCGGCGTGTGTCGCGGCCCCAACATGGCACGATCGTAATCGCCTATGAAGTCGCGGCTGATCGCGAAGGCGGCGAGCCCTATTCTGCGCATTGCACCACCGTGATGCACCTCGAGGGCGACCATGATTGGAAGGTCATCCAGCATCAGCAAACACCGAAGCCGGTGATTGGCTAGACGGTAAAGCTTTCACCACAGCCACACGCGCCTTTGGCGTTGGGATTTGCAAAGACGAAGCCTGCAGTGAAATCATCCTCGACCCAGTCCATGCTGCTGCCGATCAGGTAAAGCACCGATGCACCGTCGATGAAAAAACTGCCTCCGGGCGTTTCGATCCGCTCATCGAAGCTGCTTGCAGCCGTGATATAATCGACCGAATATGCCAATCCGGAACAGCCGCGCCGCGGCGTCGAGAGCTTGACGCCAATCGCATCGGCGGGGGCTTTGGCCATCAGATCGGCGACACGCGCTTCAGCCGCCGGCGTCAGCGTGACAGCCGCTGGCATCGGGCGGCGGGTTTTAGTTTCTACAGTCATTACAGCATCCCCAGTTCGAGCCGCGCTTCATCGGTCATGTTGGCGGGCGACCACGCGGGTTCCCATACCAGAACGACTTCGGCATCGCGAATGCCGGGAACCGATTCGACCCGCAGCTCGACTTCCTGAGGCATCGATTCGGCCACCGGGCAATTGGGTGTCGTCAGCGTCATTGAAACGACGGCCGAGCCATCGGTAATCTCGACGCCATAGATCAGCCCGAGATCGTAGATATTCACCGGAATTTCAGGATCGTAGATATCCTTCAGCGCCGCAATAACCGCCTCATAGACTTCGCCCTCGGGGGCGTCGGGCGTTGCCGCTGGGGGCTTTTGCGCCAGGAAGCCCTCGAGATAATCCTTCTTGCGATCAAGCTTCTCGACAACAGTTTCTATGGCATCATCGACGCGCGCACGGGGTGGCGGCGGAACGCTCGTCACTTCTTCGATCCTGATGTCGGTCATCCAAAAATCCTCTGCACCCGCGCGAGTCCGGCGACCAGCGCCGCGACATCGCTTTGATCATTGTAAATCCCGAAACTCGCGCGCGCCGTTGCGGACACGCCCAGATGTTCCATCAACGGCTGTGCGCAATGATGACCGGCCCGGATCGCCACGCCCTCTTCATCCAAGATAGTGCCGATGTCGTGCGGATGCACCCCTTGCATCGCGAACGACACGATACCCGCCGAATCTTCAGGCCCGAACAATGTGATCGAATTGAGCGACCGCAACGCCTCGCGTGTCTGGCGCACCAGTTCGGCCTCATGCGCGCCGATCGCGTCCAGCCCGATCGCATCGACATAATCGATCGCGGCATGAAGCGCGATGCCCTCGACGATCGCTGGCGTTCCGGCTTCGAACCGGGTCGGCGCGGGCGCATAGGTCGTGACGTCGAAGCCGACCTTGTCGATCATCGCGCCGCCGCCTTGCCAAGGCGGCATCGCATCGAGCAGGCTGTTACGCCCCCACAACACGCCGATGCCGGTCGGGCCATAAAGCTTGTGCCCCGAAAACACGTAAAAATCACAGTCAAGCGCAGCGACATCAACCGGGACCCGGGGGACCGCCTGACATCCATCCAGCAACAGCTTCGCGCCATATTTGCGCGCCAGTTCGGCCGCACGTTCGACATCGAGAACGCTGCCCAGCACGTTCGACACATGCGCCCAAGCGATCATGTCATGATCTGTCGTCAACATTGCTTCGGCGGCATCGAGATCGATCCGGCCATCCGCCGTGATTGGGCAGACATCGATGTGCCAGCCCGCGACCTGCCATGCCACGATGTTCGAATGATGCTCGAGCTGGCTGAGCAAAACGCGCCGCGAAACAGGGGACTGTCCCTTATCAGCCCGGTCACCGTTTCCGTAGCTTTGCGCCACAAGGTTGATCGCCTCAGTCGCGCCGCGCACGAAGACGATCTCATCCTCACGCCCGCCGATGAACCGGGCAACGCGGCGCCGCGCGGCTTCATAGGCAATCGTCATATCGGCAGACCGCGCGTAAACGCCGCGATGCACGGTGGCGTAATCGGTCCCCATCGCGCGCACCATCGCGTCGATCACCACTTGCGGCTTTTGCGCTGTCGCGGCGGTATCGAGATAATGCCAGTTGTTGGCGAGACCTGGGAAGTCATCCCTTAATCCCCTCCCCTTGAGGAGTTTGGGGTCGGTTCTGCCCTCGGCAGACCCTGAATGATCCGGGGGATCATTCACCCCAAACTGGGTTGGGATGGGGGGCGTCAAACGCCCTACCGGCGGAAAGTCCCCACCCCCGTCCCCTCCCCTGAAGGGGAGGGGTGCAAGCACCGAACCACTCACACCAAATCTCCTAATTTCTCGATTGCCAGCGTCTGCAAGCGCTCATCGCCGTCGAACACGCTCGCCACGAATGCCTGAAGCAGCAGCCGCTTGGCCTCGGCTGGCGGCAAACCGCGCGATTGCAGATAGTATAGCGCCATCGCGTCAAGCTCCCCTACCGCGCAGCCATGCGCGCACTTCACATCGTCGGCGAAAATCTCGAGCTGTGGCACCGCATTGGCGGTCGACAGCCGGTCGAGCAGCATTGCCTTCACATCCTGCGCGCTGTCGGTGCCATCGGCCCCGCGCGCCACATCGACCTTGCCAAGATAGGTGCAGACCGCACCGCCGGAGACGATCGAGCGGACGACCTGACGGCTGGACGCGTTCAACCCGGCGTGGCGCACGGTCGTGACAATCTCGACAGACTGCTTGCCCGATCCCAGCTGCACTGCGCCCAGATCGAAATCGGCACCCTCGCCGCAGGTGACATCGACCGCAATCCGCCCCAGCCGCCCGCCGGCATTCAACACCCGGACAATCGCCTTGGCACCGGGTTCGAGCACGATCTCCAGATTGCGGACGAAGACATCGTGCGCGTCGGCAACATTGACGATCTCGCGCGCCAGCGTTTCGCCCGCAGTAACCACCACGCGCTCCGCCGCGACTGGCCACACGCCCGCCAGCGCCTCGACGTCGCTATACCGGAACGCCTCATCGCGCCGGGTGGGGAAGGTGAGCGCCGTCATTGCACAGACCTCCTTGCGCCCTCTGCGATCTCTGCGCCTCTGCGCGAAACTGCGCGGGTTCTCGCAAAGACGCAGAGGCCGCAAAGCGCGCAGAGTTTTTCGAAAGTTCCTGCCCCGCTCATGCGGCGAGTTCCCGGTAGCCGTCACGTTCGAGCTCATGGGCGAGTTCGGGACCCCCTGTCCGCGTGATCCGCCCGCTGTCGAGGACGTGGACGAAATCGGGCTTCACATAATCGAGCAGCCGCTGGTAATGCGTGATCAGCAGCACCGCTTTGTCGGGCTTGCGCATGATCCGATTGATGCCGTCTCCGACAACACGCAGCGCATCGATGTCGAGACCGCTATCGGTTTCATCGAGGATCGCGAGCGTGGGATCGATGATGCCCATCTGTACCATCTCGTTGCGCTTCTTTTCGCCGCCCGAAAAGCCGACATTCACCGGACGCTTGAGCATCTCCATATCCATGCCAAGCGCGCCCGCCTGTTCACGCGCGATCCTGAGGAACTCAGCCCCCGAAAGCGGCGCCTGCCCGCGATGCCTGCGCTGTGCGTTGAGGCTCTCGCGCAGGAACTGGACGTTCGAAACGCCGGGAATCTCGACCGGATATTGGAAGCCGAGGAACAGACCGGCGGCGGCGCGTTCGTGGGGCGCGAGGCCGAGCAAATCGTGTCCGTTGAAAGTGACCGATCCTTCGGTCACCTCATACCCCGGCCGCCCGCCAAGCACATAAGACAACGTCGATTTCCCCGCCCCATTCGGTCCCATAATCGCATGGATTTCGCCTGCGTTGAAGGTGAGGGTAAGGCCCTTGAGGATCGGCTTGTCGCCAACGGTGGCGTGGAGGTTATGGATTTGGAGCACGGGAAGCCCTTAATTCAACAACAGTTTTGATTGCGGCCTGCCTACCAGCTTCGGCAAGAATTTCGGCACCCTTATCAAC